>NZ_JBNNIW010000015.1:0-87936 GCF_050269715.1 Halomonas sp. NPDC076908
GTGAACAACGTCCGGTTTCAGGATGGGGAGCAGGTAACCGATCAATCAGACAGGACTGCCGCCTGACTGCCATCCACCAGATTTGACTATAACTCTAGCAGGCTAATAAATTTGCCAACACTCAGTTCCACCTCTTTAACACCGCAATTGCGCCCGTATCAGCGGGAAGCGGTAAAACGCGTAGTGGTGCATTTTCGTGCATCCAGCGAGCCTGCCGTTGTGGTACTGCCCACTGGGAGCGGTAAATCCCTGGTGATTGCTGAATTGGCGCGTTTAGCGCGCGGGCGTGTGTTGGTGCTTGCCCATGTACGGGAGCTGGTAGAGCAGAACCATGCCAAGTACCAGGCTTATGGGCTTGAGGCGGATATCTTTAGCGCTGGCTTAAAACGCAAAGAGGCCAACCGCCAAGTGGTATTTGGTTCGGTACAGTCGGTGGTGCGCAATTTGCAGCGTTTTAACGACGCTAATTTCACGCTGTTGGTCATCGATGAGAGCCACCGTGTGTCGTTAAATGAAGACGCCAGCTACCGCCAGGTAATAGATCATCTCCGCCAGCACAATCCGCAGCTGAAAATACTCGGGCTGACGGCGACCCCTTACCGCTTGGGGCAAGGCTTTATCTACTATCGCCACCATCACGGTATGGTGCGAGGCAGTGAAGATAGCTTCTTCCGTGACTGCGTGTTTGAGCAGCCACTGCGCCTGATGGTGAAGCAGGGCTATCTTGCCGAGCCAAAGCGCTTGGATATGGCGATTGAGGGCTACGATTTCTCAGCGTTACGGCCTGCTGCAAGCGGCTTGTTTCAGGAGCAGGAACTGAACCGCGTAGTAACGGGAAATCGTGCAACGCCCGGCATTATTCAGCAGATAATAACTCGCGCGGATGCGCGTCAGGGGGTGATGATTTTTGCTGCCACCGTGGCTCACGCGGAAGAGATCATAGGCTATCTACCTCAGGCAGACGCCGCGCTGATTACCGGTGCAACAGCTTCCCACGAGCGCATGGCGCTGATTGATGCCTTTAAAGCACGCGAGCTGAAGTACCTGGTTAACGTAGCGGTGCTGACCACCGGTTTCGATGCGCCCCACGTGGATTTGATCGCCATTTTGCGGCCTACCGAATCGGTGAGCCTCTACCAGCAGATGGTGGGCCGAGGGCTGCGCCTGTCGCCGGGTAAGAGCGACTGCTTGATTTTGGATTACGCCGGTAACCCCTGGGATATCTTTGCGCCAGAAGTGGGCGAGCCGAAGCCGGATAGCGACAGCGAGCCGGTCCAGGTGGAGTGCCCTGCCTGTGGTCATGCCAACCTCTATTGGGGCAAGCGCGATGGCGAGCTGGTGATTGAGCACTTTGGACGCCGTTGTCAGGGGCTCGTCGATGACCCAGATCGGCCAGCAACAAAGTCAAACGGCCAACGCGGCGCGGTCTCGGGTGCCTATAAAAAACAGTGTGAGTTTCGCTTTCGCTTTAAAGTCTGCGAGGAGTGTGGCGCTGAAAATGACATCGCCGCTCGGCGCTGCCACGGATGCCAAAAACTGTTGGTGGATGCCGACGATAAGCTCAAAGACGCTCTGAAGCTCAAAGATGCCAAAGTGTTAAGAGTAAGCGGCATGCAGTTGGAAGCGACGACTAACGGCCGTGGCCTGCCGCGCTTAAAAGTCACTTACCATGACGAAGACGGTACCCATCTTGCCGAGTGGTTTGCACTCGAAACCCCCGCCCAGCGGCGCGCCTTCTATGCGGTCTTTCTGCGTTATCACCTGCGCGCCCCAGGGGGTAAATGGCAGCCACTAAGCGCCGACGAAGTAGTCACAGAACAGCGCCGTCTGCGCCACCCTGATTTTGTGGTTGGGCGAAAAGTGGGTCGCCATTTTCAAATACGTGACAAGCTTTTCGACTATGCTGGCCGCTATCGCAAAGCGGTCGAGGCGGGTTAGCATGTGCCTTACGGTAATAAAACATCTATTATTCAGTGACAATGCCGTAGATTACGGGAGCTATCCATGCCCACGGTGCTACGCTTACAGGGTTTTAGGTTTTTCTTCTATTCAAATGAGGGTGACCCATTAGAACTTGCCCATATCCACGTTTTTAAAGCTGGCGCTGAAGCTAAGTTTTGGCTCTCACCTGATGTACAGCTAGCGCGAAATGATGGCTTTGATGCAAAAGCACTGCGTATTATTACGGCTATAATTATTCAATATCGCGACACATTAGAGGGTGCCTGGCATGACTACTTCTCCTAAACGAGTCACTTTTGATGAGGATAGTTTCTGGGTTGAGCTAAGTGATGGCCGCACGATAGGTGTGCCACTTGCTTGGTACCCACGTCTTATCAAAGCAACACCACAGCAGTTGGCACACTATGAATTAAGCGCTCGAGGTATTCATTGGGATGCACTTGATGAAGATGTATCTATCGATGGGATATTGGCTGGACAAGGCGATATGACAAGACATCGTCAGGCTGTCGCCTGATTTTTATTTACCTAGAGAACCGACCCGCGTGAGCGAGACGCCAAGCGCTGTTGAACCAGAAAACCTCGAATCCTCACCCACTGACCCAGTGGTAGCTTCGTTTGGGCGTCTGTTTAACGAGCCTATCACGCAAATGCCGGAGGATTTATACATTCCTCCGGAAGCGCTGCGGGTCTTTTTAGAGACCTTTGAAGGTCCGCTGGATTTACTGCTCTATCTGATTCGGCGTCAGAATCTGGATATTCTGACGATCAATGTGGCCACCATCACCCACCAATATATTGAATATGTGGAGCTGATGAAGGCTATGGAGATAGAGTTGGCGGGTGAGTACCTGCTGATGGCTGCCATGCTGGCGGAAATCAAATCACGCACACTGCTGCCGCGCCCACCCAAAGTGGAGGGCGACGAGGAAGAAGACCCACGTGCTGAGCTGATCCGCCGTTTACAGGAGTATGAACGGCTTAAAGAGGCGGCCGAGTCGCTGGATACGCTGCCGCGCATGGGGCGTGACTGGTTTAGCGTGCAGGCGGGATTGCCGCCACTTGAAGCGCGAGTGATCCACCCTGATGTCGATTTGGATGAGCTATTGAGCGCTTTATCGGATGTGCTAAAGCGCGCCGAGCTGGTGCAAGCCCACCAAATTAGTCGTGAGGTACTCTCAACTCGCGAGCGCATGCTAAAGATTATGGAGCGGCTGAATCACGATAGCGCGCAGCAGCGCTATACCCCTTTTGAAGCGCTGTTTACGCTGGAGGAAGGCCGGGCGGGGGTGGTAGTCACCTTTATGGCGATTTTGGAGTTAGCAAAAGAAGCCATGATTGAAATTGTCCAGAATGCACCGCTGTCTCCTATTCATGTGCGTGCGCGGGCACCCCAAATTGGAGAGCTGGACGAGGAAATTGAAGAAGATGCGTTTGATGACACTTCCTTTGGGGAAAGCGCGTTTGAGTCTGATGAGGAGATGCCATGAGTAGCACCGCGACTGTGCTAAACGACATGGTGTTGGATGATATTGTGGAGGCGGCGCTTTTAGCCGCCGGTGAACCGTTGCCGCTTGAGCGCTTGGAAACGCTTTTTTTGGATGGTGAATGCCCGTCTCGGCGCGACTTTCGCCAGGTGTTAGAGCGTTTACAGCAGCGCCATTCAGGCGGTGCGTTGGAGCTATTAGAAACTGTTTCAGGTTACCAATTACGCATTCGTCCGCGCCTCTCTCATTGGGTGTCACGGCTGTGGGATGAGCGTCCGCAGCGTTACTCGCGAGCCCTGCTGGAAACGCTGGCACTGATCGCCTATCGTCAGCCGGTCACCCGGGGGGATATTGAAGAAGTGCGTGGGGTCAGCGTTAGTAGCTCGATCATGCGTACCCTGGCAGAGCGAGGCTGGATTCGGGTGGTAGGGCATCGTGATGTGCCTGGTCGCCCGGCGGTATACGCGACTACGCGCAGCTTTTTGGACGATTTTGGGTTAAAAACACTTGATGCGCTGCCACCCATGCACACGCTGGCCAGTTGGGACGAAAACGAAATACCTGAAGAAGAGGGCTTGGTGTCGAATGACGAGGACATCAATGCGCAAAATGACCCTGCTACACAGCATGAAGCACTAGACGAAAGGCTTGAAACGGTGCAGGATGCGCCTCCCCAGATAGATGAGATAAGCTCGGCTGAGATAGCCGACACCCACGCCGAGACGGCGTTAACCCAGCCGCTGAGCTTTGCCGATTTAGAAGCACGGCTTGCGGCACGTGCGCGGCGCGCTAACGAAGATGATGGCGCCCGCACGCAGACTAACGATGTGAGGTCAGACGACCATGAGTGAAAGTAAAAACGCCACGCCCCCCATTAGCGAAAAGCTGCAAAAAGTCCTGGCCCGTGCAGGCCTTGGCTCGCGTCGTGAAATGGAAACTGCGATTTCCGATGGCCGCGTAAAAGTGAATAGCAAGGTGGCCAAGCTAGGCGACCGTGTTGAAGCGCGTGATAAAGTCAGCTTTGATGATCGCCCGGTGGCACTTCGTCCAGAAGAAGAAGTGCCGCGGCGAGTCATTATGTACAACAAGCCGGAAGGCGAGCTGTGCACCCGTAAAGACCCGGAAGGTCGGCGCACCGTATTTGAACGATTGCCGCGCCTCAAAGGCGAGCGTTGGATTGCCATTGGCCGCTTGGATATCAACACCAGCGGTTTACTGTTGTTCACCACCGATGGTGAGTTGGCCAACCGATTGATGCATCCCTCAACTCAGGTAGAGCGTGAATACGCGGTTCGGGTGATGGGCGAGGTTAAGCGCGAACACATCGTGGCGATGGTGGATGGCGTGATGCTGGAAGATGGTCCGGCACGCTTCACCGACGTTCAGGAGTTTGGTGGCGAAGGCATTAATACCTGGTTCCACGTGGTGATTCTGGAAGGGCGTAACCGTGAAGTGCGCCGCCTGTGGGAATCCCAAGCCTTGACGGTGAGTCGTCTTAAGCGTGTGCGCTATGGCAACATCTTCCTCGATAAGCGAGCCAAAGCCGGCGAATGGGTCGAACTTACCCAGGATGAGGTAGATGATCTCGCTACCCTGGCGAGTTTGGAGACCCGTAAAGTACCTGCTTTGACGCCGGATGAAAAGAATCGTTGGAGCCGCGACAAGCATAAACGCAAGCCAGTGCAAGCGATGCGTAAACCCAAAACTAAACCGCGTTAAGTAAAGCGCTTCAACGTGCCTAGCCTTCCAATATGATGCGCTAGGCACAAAATGGAGCATTTATACCCTTTGAAGCTAAAAAGCACTTGCTATCAAAGGTGTGTAAGCGTAGGATATGCATCCGTTCAGGCGGGTCGTTAGCTCAGTTGGTAGAGCAGTTGACTTTTAATCAATTGGTCGTAGGTTCGAATCCTACACGACCCACCATTTAAACAGGCATTTTTAAAAGTCTAGTTTGAATTCCATTGAACGGTTTAAGTATTTATTTCAGTGCTAGAGTACGTAAGGTAAGGCAAATTTGGGTCGTTAGCTCAGTTGGTAGAGCAGTTGACTTTTAATCAATTGGTCGTAGGTTCGAATCCTACACGACCCACCAAATTCAACGCCCTTGACAGTTTACTGTCAGGGGCGTTTTGCTATGCGCTTAGAAAACAGCCTAGGGCGACATTCTGTTTGCAGCAGGCCGCCATTACCCACCACAATAGACTAGAATAGATCTGAGCGGTTGGCCACCGCGAAAGACGCAGCGGCCAATCGCGCACGCGAGCGGTATATGTGCATTAACATGCGTACATAGCCGTGACCCAGTGTTTAACAGGGGGATTCCCTGTTCGTCACAGTGGTAGACACGATGACTATTATGACTACTCAAGCAGAGCTCGATGCTCCGCTGCCCATTGCGTATTGTCCTACTCGTATTCCAGAGCAAGACCATGCGCGGGTTGAAGAAATCAAGCGGCTGTTGAAGGCCCATAACGCCGTATTAGTAGCCCACTACTACACCGATGATGCCATCCAGCAGCTAGCAGAAGAGTCCGGTGGTTGTGTTGCCGATTCTCTTGAGATGGCGCGCTTTGGCGCCCGCCACGCAGCCACCACGCTGGTGGTAGCCGGTGTCCGCTTTATGGGTGAGACCGCCAAAATACTTTCGCCTGAGAAGCGTGTGCTGATGCCCACGCTAGAGGCGACCTGTTCACTTGATATTGGCTGCCCGGCAGATGCATTCAGTGCGTTCTGCGATGCGCATCCTGATCGCACGGTGGTGGTATATGCGAACACTTCCGCTGCTGTTAAAGCGCGTGCCGACTGGGTCGTGACATCATCGATTGCGGTGGAGGTTATTGAACACCTGCAGGCAAAAGGCGAAAAAATCCTCTGGGCACCCGATAAGCACCTGGGTGGCTACATTCAAAATAAGACCGGTGCTGATATGTTGATGTGGGACGGCGCTTGTATTGTCCACGAAGAGTTTAAAGCCAAGGGCGTGGAAGACCTCAAGCGCCTCTACCCCGATGCTGCAGTATTAGTGCACCCAGAGTCACCTGAGCCGGTAGTGACGCTTGCGGATGTGGCGGGTTCAACCTCGCAGTTGATTAAAGCGGCGAAAGACCTTCCGAACGACAAGCTGATTGTGGCGACGGATCGAGGCATCTTTTTCAAGATGCAGCAGGCAGTACCCCATAAAACGCTGTTTGAAGCACCAACGGCTGGCAATGGCGCTACCTGCCGCAGCTGTGCGCACTGCCCTTGGATGGCCATGAACGTTCTAGATAACCTGGCAGGCGCATTGCGTGAAGGCAGTGGTGAAATTAACGTGGATGAAGCACTGCGTCTGAAGGCTTTAAAGCCCTTAGAGCGAATGCTGAATTTCAACGCATAGCGAGAAGAGCAACGAGCGCTGCGTATGTCATTGGGAACGTTGAAGTGTCATGGCAAACGTAAAATGTCATTGCGAACGAAGTGAAGCAATCCCGGGGTTTACTGCCGCCACTGGTTAAGGTTGCCGCGTCGCTGCGCTTCTCGCAATGGCATGGATTTGGTTAGAATTTTTCTAGCGCTTCGCGATACTCAAGAAACGCCTCGCGGCGCTGTTCAATGCGCGCTAATGCCAGCGTATCATCTTCCCGTTGGGCAGCATCCCGCGCGATGGTGAGCTGGCGAATGCCGCTATCTACCCGTCCGGTCAGTTGCAGGTATTCGGCACGCGCTAAATGGCCCCAGCCATTAAATCCACTGCGTCCCGCAGCTTCGGCAAGCAGATTGAAGCCCTGTGGGTTTTCGGGGTTACGTGACGTGATGTCGCGCAGCAGAGTGTAAGCCGCCTGAGGGTCACGCTGGAGCTGTGCTTCAGCCAAGGACAATTGCGCAGGTAAGTAATTCGGCATTAAGCGCAGTAGTCGTTGGCTGCGCTGGATAGCATCATCATAGCGGCCTGCTTCGAACGCGACCATCGCCGCCGAAGCGGGCAGCATCGCATAGTCGGGCTGTTCACTGGCCAGCTGATCCAGGTGTTGTAGGGCGCTATCGACCTGGCCGTTCCGTGCCTCAATTAATGCCTCTAAATAGCGCTGGGCGACGTCTTCAGCGCCTTCCTGGGCAAGGCGAGTGGCTGCCTGCTGGGGAGTGTTGGAGTGAATGCTCAGCAGGGCACGCGCGCGCATCATGTCGTAAAGGATATCGCTGGTATAGCTGTCAGCAACATTGAGCTGTGCCGCGCGGGATTGAGCCGCGCTTAAACGATTGTCGGTGACCGGGTGGGTAAGTAAAAACTCAGGTGGCGCGTTGCCCTGGAGGCGCGCCATACGCTGCATTGCGGCAAACATACGCACCATCGCCTGGGGGTCATAGCCTGCTTCAGCCATTGCTTGCAGGCCTATATTGTCAGCCTCTTGCTCAAACAGTCGCGAGTAGGTGAGCTGGTCTTGAATTAATGCCGCCTGTGAGCCCATGGCCGCTGCCATGCCAGCATCGCCACCGCCGCTTGCGGCAATCAGCATGCCAGCTAGCATTGCTGCCATGGCAGGTAGTTGGGTTTGCGCTGCACGGGCACTGCCGCGGGCGTAATGCCGCTGAGAAAGATGCCCAAGCTCGTGAGCGAGTACTGAAACGAAGGCACCTTCATCCCCTGCAAAAGCAAAAAGCCCTGAGTTTACGCCCACCACGCCACCAGGAACCGCAAAGGCGTTGAGTGACCGACTATCCACCATCACGGTAATCGTTCTCATGTCACTGATTTGGCTATAGGGCGCCAGCCTTGCGATCAGGCTTTCCAAATAGTCATTAACAATAGGGTCTTGCCACTGGGGAGCTTGAGCGCGAAATTGGCGCAGCCATGCACGACCTAAACGATACTCCTCATTACTTGCCGATGTAGAAGCAGCGCCCAGGCTGGGGAGGCTATAATCGTTGATGGCTGCGCTTTGGGGGCTAAATAGTAAGCTGCCAAATGCACAAGCGAACGCACATATCCAACCTGGGCAAGCGGTACGAAGTGTCGGCATAGCATCCTCATTGGCGGTGTTAAGGCGCATCGGTCATGGTGCAGGCTTGATAGCGAGTGTGGCATTGATATCAGAGTGTGACATTGATTAAGACGGTGAAGTGCCGTTAAATCGAGTGTTTCGTAAAATCATTCATAAAGAAATAGTTTATGTGACAATGCCGTGATGATGCAGGGCATTTTGAGGGAGTATGTATGTCTGAGCAAACTGGGGGCTTTCAACCCGACACGGTTCTTGACGCCTGTGGGTTGCATTGCCCGCTGCCATTGCTAAAAGCGAAGCAGGCGTTGGCGAGCTTATCAGCAGGCCAATTGTTGGAAGTACACTCTACGGATGCTGGTTCGTGGCGTGATATGGCATCGTTTACCGACCAGAGTCACCATACGTTAGAGGGCCGTGAACAGCGTGGTGATCGATATGTTTACTGGATTCGCAAAGCCAAGGACGCACACTGATGACCCTTCGCACCATTTTTAAAAGCTGGGTTGAACGTTACTTCTCAGATGAAGAGGCGGTCATTCTATTAGTTGTGTTAGTGGCTGGTTTTGCGGCCATTATCTTGTTTGGCCGCATGCTGGCACCCTTTTTTACCGCCCTGGTAATTGCCTTTTTGCTGCAAGGTGTTGTGGGGGCGCTGACGCGTCGCGGTGTGCCGCACTTACTTTCCGTGATCCTGATATTTTTAGCTTTTATCAGCGTCTTACTGACCTTGGCCTTTATTTTAATGCCGCTGATTTGGAATCAGTTGGTGGGGTTGGTGCAGGAAACGCCGCGTATGTTCGCTAGTGGTCAGGGCTGGTTAGATGAGCTACAAGCACGCTATCCAAACATAATTACCCCCGATCAAATGCAGAGCTGGATCGGCGTGGCGAGCCGTGAAATCAGTCAGCTAGGTCAGCGTGCATTGACGCTATCATTGGCCTCGCTGGGTAACATCATGGCACTGATTATCTATCTGGTGCTGGTGCCTATTCTGGTCTTTTTCATGCTAAAGGATCGCGAAGTGCTGGTGGGCTTTATGCTCTCGCTGCTGCCGCAAAAGCGCACGCTGCTGTCGCGTATCTGGTACGAGATGGATACCCAGATTGCCAATTATATTCGTGGCAAGTTCATCGAAATTATTATTGTCGCAACGGTGACCTTCATTACCTTCTCGTTCTTTGGCTTGCCTTACACAGCGCTATTAGCTGTTCTAGTGGGGTTCTCGGTATTAGTGCCTTATATCGGTGCTGCCGTGGCTACGCTTCCGGTCGCCGCCGTGGCTGGATTCCATTTTGGCATCAGCGAGGAGTTTGCCTACGTGCTGGTCGCCTATGGCGTGATACAGGCACTGGATGGCAACGTGCTAGCGCCGATTTTGTTCTCTGAAACTAATAATATTCATCCCGTTTCGATTATCGTCGCGGTGCTGTTCTTCGGCGGTATTTGGGGGTTTTGGGGGATCTTCTTTGCGATCCCGCTGGCAACCCTGCTTAAAGCGCTGGTCTACGCCTGGCCCCGCAGTCTTCAAGGGCGTAACGACGGGTTGATCTTGCAAGCAACAGAAAAAGAGTACGAGTAGTGTATGCCTCCGCCCACTCTGGCCTGTTTCAGAGTGGGCGGTAGGGCCGGCTAAGGCCTTGACCGGCCTGTTAACAAAAAAATTAGTGAGATGCGTTAAGCTCTTCAGATGCTGCGAGTACCTCATCGACGTGACCAGGAACCTTAACGCCGCGCCACTCTTTAGCTAACTTGCCGTCTGTGTCGATCAAAAATGTGCTGCGTTCGATGCCCAAGTGCTCTTTGCCGTACATTTTTTTCAGTTTAATAACGTCGAAGAGCGTACACAGGCTTTCGTCTTTGTCGGAAATCAGGTCAAAATTGAATGCCTGTTTGGTTTTGAAGTTTTCCTGAGCGCGCAATCCATCTCGGGAAACGCCGAGGATAACCGTGTTGGCCGCTTCAAAAGCCGCCATGCGATCTCTAAAGTCCCCACCTTGCGTAGTACATCCAGGGGTGCTGGCTTTTGGGTAGAAGTAAACGACTACCTGCTGGCCACGCAGCTCTGACAGTGTAATGGTGGTGTCGCCGGTGGCCGTGGCGGAGAAATCTGGAACGGTTTGGCCGATTTCAACAGGCATAATAAGTCCTTATTAATGATAGGTATTAAGGGTGTATGTTAAGTGCGATTACACCTATGCCGGTCGCCTATGTCAAAGTTCTAAAACCGCATGGCTGCAAACTCACACCGCTTTACGCTGTACAGGTTCGAATCGCCTGAGTACCATTTGCTCTCTGTGTAACGCTAACGCTTGATACAAAGTATCGCGATGGTGGCTGGTTTTGTTAAACACATAGCACGTAAAATACACAGCACTTAAAAGACATAGCACTTAAAACACAGATACTTGATATCACAATTTGGCTGGTGAGGAATATACGGATGATCACAGGCAGCATAGTCGCCCTGGCGACGCCTATGAAAGTCAATGGCGACATCGACTGGGAGGCGCTTCGCCGTCTGGTGAACTTCCATCTCGAAAATGGCACCGATGCTATCGTTGCGGCGGGCACAACGGGCGAGCCGACGACCATGTCCTTTGCAGAGCACTTTGATGTGATCCGCAGCGTGGTCGAAGAAGTCAACGGCCGCATCCCCGTGATTGCCGGTACGGGGGCTAACGCAACCTCTGAAGCGGTTGAACTGGCACGTTATGCGGGTGAAGTCGGGGCGGATTACTGCTTGTCAGTATGCCCTTACTACAACAAGCCGACCCAAGAAGGGCTATACCAGCACTTTAAAGCAGTCGCCGAGGGCAGCAAGCTACCGGTTATTCTGTATAACGTGCCGAGCCGCACCTGTTCTGATCTCTACAATGAGACCGTCCTTCGGTTGGCTGAAGTGGATAATATTATCGGCCTGAAAGATGCCACGGGGAACCTAGAGCGTGCTGAAGATCTAATCACTCGTCTTAAGGGTAGTGGTTTCATGCTCTACTCTGGTGACGACGCCACTGCCTGCGACTTTATGTTGATGGGTGGGCATGGTGATATCTCCGTTACGGCTAATGTTGCACCACAGGCCATGCATGATCTGTGTGCGGCAGCTGTCGCGGGCGATGCTGATAAGGCACACCAAATTAATACACGTTTGATGCCGCTGCATACCAACCTGGGGATAGAGTCAAATCCTATTCCGGTGAAGTGGGCGTTGCATCGTATGGGTTACGCAGACGCGGGTATTCGCTTACCGCTGACTTGGTTGTCGGAAAAATACCACGCTACGGTCAGCGAAGCGTTGCAGCTGGCGGGCGTCGTAGAGGAGTAACCCGGCGCGAACCCCTTTGCTACCCGGCTCTCGAATTTAGAGGGCTGGGTAACTGAATTGTTGACTTAAGGTGGCTTGATGAGCTCTGTGCTTAAAAAACGTGCGCTTAAATGGATACCGCTGGCACTCGCAACGGCTGTCACGCTGACAGGCTGCGCGCGCGATGGTTATTACCACGACCGTAACCTGGATTATACCGAAGCCGCTCCGGCGCCTCCTTTGGTACTGCCTGAGACCCGCAATACCCAGCGTTACCGGGATGCATTGCCCGTTCCCCAAGCCGCTGCTCAAGGGGCTCGTCTTCAGGAGGCGGCTGAGATTCGTCCGCCGCAGTCATTGACGATCGGTAGCGGATTAGAGCCTGAGTATGTGGAGCGTCGCCAGGTGGGTGATCAAGCATGGCTGGTGGTCGCCGCCGATACTGGAACGGTTTGGCCCCAGTTGGAAGAGTTTGTGCGTAGCCGTCAGTTAGCGGTTCAGGAAAGTAGCGCTTCTCAGGGTATTATCGTCACCTCCCAAGCTGACTTGCGTCTACAAAGTGCCTTGCGCGCAGGTAGTAGTGAAGTGCGCTGTGAGCGCGGCGGGCAAGTCATGACCAGCTGTTTGGATGCATTGGAAAGCCACTTGAGTTCGCGTAGTGCGTCTGCCAGCGTTTCCTCTTCGTGGACCGCTCAGCGCCTGACCAGTGAGCAGACAATACAGGTTCGCCAGCAGGGTGATGAGTGGGAAGTGGTTATCCCTCAGCCTATTGATCGCGTCTGGGCCGAGCTGAACCACTATCTTGAGCTGGATTTCACCCAGGAAGGCCAGCGTGATTTGCTGGCAGCCGACCCCAGTGGGCACGAATTCCTGGTTGAGTACATGACCCTGGAAGAACGCAATCGCAATCCGCTACAAATCGTCTTTAGTTCGGATGTGCGCAAGATGTCGCAAGAAATTCGCCTTGCCTTAGAGAGTAACGGCGACCAAACGATTCTGCGTGCGATCAATGCCAGCGAAAGGCGCTTTAGCGCTGCTGATCAGCGCGAGTTGCTTGAGCGTGTCTCCGGCTATTTACGTTAATTTATTAATCCTTGACCCCTTTCGGAGCTCCCATGGAAAAGCGCCAAGAACTCTACGCCGGTAAGGCGAAATCTGTATATACCACTGACGATCCTGATTTGTTGGTACTGCATTTTCGCGATGACACCAGCGCCTTTGATGGTAAGAAAAAAGAGTCGCTCGCCCGTAAGGGAATGGTTAATAACATCTTCAATGCGTTCATTATGGAGCGATTGCAGGAAGCGGGTATTCCGACCCACTTTGAAAAGCAGCTCTCTGAAACGGAAAGTCTGGTCAAAAAGATGCAGATGATCCCCGTAGAGTGCGTGGTGCGCAATATCGCTGCCGGTGGCTTGGTAAAACGTCTGGGCGTGGAAGAGGGAATTGCGCTCAACCCGCCGACCTTCGAATTGTTTCTGAAGAACGACGAGAAGGGCGACCCGATGATTAACGAGTCACTGGCGGAAACCTTTGGTTGGGCTACGCCAGAGCAACTGTCCAAAATGAAAGTGTTAACGTTTAAAGTTAACCACATCCTCAAAGCACTGTTCGCTGAGGGTGATATGTTGCTGGTGGATTACAAACTGGAGTTTGGCGTATTCAAAGGTGAGGTAGTGCTCGGTGATGAGTTCTCGCCTGATGGCTGCCGCCTGTGGGACGCCAACACGCGTGAAAAGCTGGATAAAGATCGCTTCCGTCAGGGGTTGGGCGGCGTGATTGAGGCTTACGAAGAAGTTGGCCGCCGCCTGGGTATTACCTTTCCAGCCTAAGCGTTCGCTATTATTGGCTAGGGTAAATGTCGATAGCCATCACCTCTAAGGTGGTGGCTTCGTCTTTTTGGTGCGCACGAAATTTAACATCCACATCCCGCAGCCGCACGCCATAAAGCCTGTCGGCGTCAGTCCCCTTTTGCTTATAAGCGGGCCTTGGATCTTGGCTAAGCACCTGCTCGATTAGCGCATATAGAGTGGCGCCGTCCTGCCGCTTGGCAACAAACGCCAGCGCGGTGGGGTGAAAGATGACGTTTATCAGGGCGGGCGCCTGTGGCGCAAAGCCTGCTTGGGCATCGGGCCGGGATTCGGCCCAGGGAAGGTAGGGCTTTATATCGACGACCGGCGTGCCGCTAACCAGATCGCAGCCCTGTAGCTGTAAAGTCACGCCGTGCTGGGTGTCAATGCCCGCTAAGGTCACCAGTGATAGCCCCAGTCGATTAGGCCGATGGGTGCTACGGCTGGCAAAAACGCCTACCTTACGATTGCCCCCTAAACGTGGTGGCCTTACCAGCGGTGACCAGCGTTCAGGGCTGTGGTGAAAAATAAACGTCAGCCACAGATGGCTAAACGCTTCCAGACCACGCACTGCAAGCGGGTCGTTATAGGGTTTAGCGAGCACCAAGCGGGCGTTCGCGGCGGGGGCAAGCCCTGGCTGACGCGGGATACCAAATTTATCAGGGTAGTCGCTAATTACGTGACCAATGGGCGTCAGCGAAAAGCGTTCGCTGTCAGGGCTAGGCTCCATCACACTGCCTTTTACTGGGATTGATGGGCGTAGTATAAAGCAGCCCGATAGGCATAGCGTGATCAAATAAGGCGTGACCGAAGGAGGCGTGATTGAATGCGCATCAACGAATGATGGTTGAACAGCTCAGAGGTGAGTCATGACCAATAGCGAAGAGCATAAGGCGCCGGCTACAAAAGCACGCGTAATGTATCGCGCTGCGTTGGCGCGAGACGCGGCCGATCAGGCGGAAGTGTTTTACCACGCTGTGATGCAAGGGGCAGCCACCCACTACACGCTCGATGAACGGTGTGCCTGGGTCCAGGCACTACCCCGTGAAGCGAGCGCCTGGGCAGTGCGCCAAGCGCTTTATACCACCTTGGTGGCGACCTGTGATGGCCGTTGTGTCGGCTTCCTGGAGATGGATGTCACCGATGGCCGAATTGAAACGCTATATGTTTGGCCATCTCTAGCAGGGCGTGGTATTGGCACTACGCTGTTGGTGCATGCTGAGCGCATGCTATTGGAGCAGGGCGTCGGGCGGGTCGAGATGGAAGTGAGTCTGGTGCTTTATGAGCGCCTACTACGCCGCGGCTGGGAGAGCCTTGGCGAGCAGTGGGTTGAGCGCAGTGGAGAGTCGCTCAAGCGCTATCGACTCTCCAAACCACTAAACGCTGTCGAAACCTAATTGTTTGGTCAAAACCTAGTCGTTTAGCCAAAACCTAGTTGATTACACGCTATAGCTGCGGGTAATGCGCATTGATAGATCGATTGAAGCGATATCTTTGGTCAGTGCGCCACTGGAAATACAGTCAACACCGGTGTCGGCAATCGCCCGTAGGGTGGTGGCATCGATGTTGCCAGACGCTTCTAATGTAGCGCGGCCGCCATTGATCTCAACGGCTACATGTAAATCTTCAACAGCAAAGTTGTCGAGCATCACAATGTCGGCACCTGCTGCCAATGCCTGATCCAGTTCTTCGAAGGTTTCTACTTCCACTTCAACGGGCAGGTCACTAGCCAATTTACGTGCCTGAGCAACCGCTGCCTTTATTCCGCCGCAGGCAGTGATGTGGTTCTCTTTGATCAAAAAGGCATCCCATAAGCCGATTCGGTGATTGTGTCCGCCGCCGCAGGTAACCGCATATTTTTGTGCCAGACGCATGCCGGGCAGTGTTTTACGCGTATCGAGCAGACGCACGCCGGTGCCTTCGACCAGGTCAACGTATGCACGCGTGGCGGTGGCGGTAGCTGAAAGGGTTTGCAACACATTGAGCGCCGTACGTTCACCGGTTAATAGCGCGCGTGCGGGTCCCTCTAGCACCAAAAAGCACTGGTCGGGTTCAAGCTGATCGCCGTCAGCGGCTTGCCAGCTCAGGTTGACCCGGCTGTCTAAACAGCGAAATATCTCATCTACCCAGGCCGTGCCGCATAGGACGGCGGCTTCACGGGTAATAATGTCTGCCGTGGCCCACTGGTTTTCAGGAATCAGTTGCGCGGTAATATCACCCGAGCCAACGTCTTCGGCCAACAGGCGAGCAGCGCTGGTGCGGACTTCTTCAGCAAGAGCAGTTTGATCATGCATGGCGGTGAGTTCTCTGAGCATCGTCGAGTGTGTTCGGCATTGTAGTGAAAAAGAGCGTTAAGGTAGAGGAGACGTTGTGCATGAAAGAAAAGCAAGCCCCAGACGGCTGGTGGGAGAGTGCACGTAAAGTCGTCTCGCCCAATTGCGACGCGCGACCTATGGGTGAAGTCTCGTTGCTAGTGGTCCACGCAATAAGCCTTCCGCCAGGAAAATTTAGTGGTGATGCCATTGAGGCGCTGTTTACCAATAATCTAGTGGTAGACGAACACCCCTTTTTTGCTGAGATTGCCCACCTAAGGGTCTCTGCCCATTTGCTCATACGTCGCAACGGTGAGTGCATTCAGTTTGTCGACACCGACCAGCGTGCTTGGCATGCAGGGCGCTCTTGTTGGTGGGATGCACTTAGTAGGGAGTGGCGAGGGGCGTTAAATGATTTTTCAGTGGGGATCGAGGTGGAGGGCGACGATGTAACGCCTTTCACGAAAGCCCAGTATAACGCTCTGGTTGAAGCCGCAAGATGGCTGATGGCCCGCTATCCTCAGCTTGATCGTTCGCGAATTACCAGCCATGCACGGGTAGCACCTCTGCGTAAAACGGATCCAGGTCCGGCATTTGATTGGGCCTATTTCGATCAGCGGCTATCGGCGAGCGGTAAATATTGAGAAACGCAGTTATCGCTAATTGAGTACTGAGTAAGTGCTTCATTAGCGGATAAATAAAACAGTAGTTTAATTACACTTGAATAGTAGTTAGTCGTTGCGACTAATGTTCTAGGTATTGCTTATGTTGCAGTGCAATAGTTTGTTTTCGATAGGCTTTTTCACTGCGCCAGAATTGGCAGCGTGGCGACTTTGCGGTATCTTCCTATATACAAAAGGCTAACTTTTACGACATTTGTGTAGCTTTACTACATCAAGGCGCACGTAGCTTGTTGAATGTAGAGCGAAAACCCCTACCCGGCGTTCATTCGCTGGCGGAATGTTGGCGCGTGGTGGTATCGCAATACCGCCACCGTTCCAGGCCCCACGGGTTAGCGGGACTTATTGTCATTTATCGTCATTCGGAGAGACCTCTATGAGTCTGGAGACAAGAGAAGATCTCGATCCGATCGAAACTACGGAATGGATTGATTCCCTAGAATCGGTATTGGATCGTGAGGGCGAAGATCGTGCCCGCTACCTGATGACCCGCCTGGCGGATCGCCTGCGCCGGGACGGGATGAAGGTGCCCTTCTCGGTGACAACCCCGCACCGTAATACGATCCCGGTTCATCGTGAAGCGCCGATGCCTGGCGATCTGTTCATGGAGCGTCGTATCCGCTCCTTGATTCGCTATAACGCGATTGCGCAGGTTATTCGCAATAACCGCGCTAACCCGGGCTTGGGCGGTCACATTGCTAGCTTTATGTCATCTGCAACACTCTATGACGTAGGCTTTAACCACTTCTTCCGTGCCGCTAAGGATGACTTTGCTGGCGACCTGATTTACATCCAGGGTCATGTGGCGCCGGGCATCTATGCTCGCTCCTACCTGGAAGGGCGCCTGTCGGAAGAGCAGATGGACAAGTTCCGTCGTGAAGTCGACGGCGATGGTCTCTCTTCATATCCGCACCCGTGGCTAATGCCGGACTACTGGCAGTTCCCCACCGTCTCCATGGGCCTAGGTCCCATCCAGGCAATCTATCAAGCCCACGTGATGAAGTACCTGCATCACCGTGAGCTGAAAGATATGCACGATCGCAAGATCTGGTGCTTTATGGGTGACGGTGAGTGTGATGAGCCGGAATCTCTGGGCGCTATTTCGCTGGCGGGTCGTGAAAACCTGGACAACCTGATCTTCGTTATCAACTGTAACCTCCAGCGTCTGGACGGCCCTGTGCGCGGCAACTCCCGCGTTATGGACGAGTTTGAAGGCGTCTTCCGTGGTGCTGGCTGGAACGTGATCAAGGTTGTATGGGGTCGTCACTGGGATCCGCTGTTCGAGAAGGATAAGAAAGGCATTCTTCAGAAGCGTATGGACGAAGCGGTCGACGGCGAGTACCAGAACTACAAAGCCAACGGCGGTGCTTATACCCGCGAGCACTTCTTTGGTAAGTATCCAGAAACCGAAGCGATGGTCAAAGACCTCTCTGATGAAGATATCTGGAAGCTTAATCGCGGCGGCCACGATCCGTTTAAGGTTTATGCGGCGTACCACGAAGCGGTTAACACCACTAACGGCAAGCCTACTGTCATCCTGGCGCACACCGTTAAAGGCTATGGCATGGGTAGCGGCGATGGCGAAGCAGCCAACGAAGCGCACCAGGTTAAGAGCATGGAGTACGAAGCGCTCAAGACTTTCCGTGATCGTTTCGGGATTCCGATCACCGATGAGCAGCTTAAAGATGTTCCCTACTACAAGCCGGAAGAGAATTCTCCCGAGCTCAAGTACATGCATCTTCAGCGTGAACGCTTAAACGGCTACCTGCCAAGTCGGCGCAGCGACTTCGATGCGTTGGAAATTCCTTCGCTCGAAGATAAAACCTTTGCCTCGCAAATGGTTGGCTCTAAAGGCCGTGAAGTTTCCACCACCATGTCGTTTGTGCGGATACTGAATGGTTTGGTCAAGGACAAGCAGCTTGGCAAGCTGGTGGTGCCGATTATCCCTGATGAAGCACGTACTTTCGGTATGGAAGGTATGTTCCGTCAGTTAGGTATTTATACCGCCGAAGGCCAGAAGTATGAGCCGGTGGATAAAGGCCAGATCATGTACTACCGCGAGGACCAGAAAGGTCAGGTTCTCGAAGAAGGTATTACCGAAGCGGGCGCGATGTCTGCCTGGATTGCTGCGGCAACGTCCTACAGCAACAACCACGTCACGCTACTGCCATTCTATATCTACTACTCCATGTTTGGTTTCCAGCGTATTGGTGACTTGGCGTGGGCGGCGGGTGACCTGCAGGCGCGCGGCTTTATGGTTGGCGGCACCGCAGGGCGTACAACGCTTAACGGCGAAGGCTTACAGCACCAGGATGGTCACAGCCTGATCCAGGCCTCCACCATTCCTAACTGCCGCAGCTATGACCCGACCTATGCTCATGAAGTAGCCGTGATCGTTCAGGATGGTTTGAAGCGCATGTTCACCGATAAGGAGAACTGCTTCTACTACCTCACGGTGATGAACGAGAACTACGAGCACCCAGCACTAGAAAACGTACCCACCGACGATATCGTCAAAGGTATGTACCTGCTGCGCGAAACCCAGGGTGATAAAGGCCGCGTTCAACTGCTCGGTTCAGGCACTATTCTGCGCGAAGTAGAAGCTGCCGCTGAACTGCTGGCTAACGACTGGGGTATTGGCGCCGACATCTGGAGCGTGACCAGCTTTAACGAGCTGCGTCGTGAAGCTTTGCTGTTGGACCGTGAAGCCTTCCTGAATCCTGATGCTGAGGCATTTAAGCCTCATGTCACAAAGTGCTTGGAAGGTCGCGATGGCCCGATTATCGCGTCTACCGACTACATGAAACTCTACGCCGACCAAGTGCGCGCTTGGGTACCGGGTGACTACACTGTATTGGGTACCGATGGCTTTGGCCGTTCAGACACACGCGAGAAGCTACGTTACTTCTTCGAAGTAGATCGCTACTTCGTGACGGTAGCAGCGCTGCGTGCACTGGCTGACCGGGGCGAGATTGATCGCAAGCTTGTGGGTGAAGCGCTGAAGAAGTACGGCATTGATGCCAATAAGCCTAACCCGCTGACTAGCTAAACCGCTGCCCGGCGGGCGATTGCCCGTCGGCTCGATCCGATTTGGAAGGAGCGCGACCTTGAGTAGCGAAATCATCAAAGTTCCCGATATCGGTGGCGATACCGATGTCGAAATCATCGAGATTGCGGTGTCAGTAGGCGACGTCATTGAAGCAGAAGACACCCTGATCACGCTGGAATCTGATAAAGCCAGCATGGATGTACCGGCCCCGAAAGGTGGCAAGGTCATCAAAGTGCTGGTCAAAGAAGGCGATAGCGTTTCCGAAGGTGACGATATCGTAGAGCTGGAAGTTGAAGGTGGCGACAGCAGCGAAGAAAGCAGTAGCGCTGAAGCCGAGGAAGAAGCCGCTCCAGCCCAACAAGAGCAACCTAAAGCGCCGTCTCAAGAGCAGCAGCCAGCCGCTAAGAAATCAGCCGGGGGTAAGCAGACGGTTGATATCATAGTGCCGGATCTTGGCGGCGCTGATAGCGTTGAAATTATCGAAGTCGCGGTAAGCGAAGGCGATGAAGTGGCGGCTGAAGATACGCTGATCACTCTTGAGTCTGACAAAGCCTCCATGGATGTGCCAAGCCCTTACAGCGGTAAAATCGTTAGTTTTACCGTAAAAGAGGGTGACAGCGTTTCCGAAGGCGATGTCATCGGCAAGATGGAAATCGCCGGTGAAGGCGGTGACGAGAGCGAAGAGGCACCTGAAGAGCAAGCCGCTAGCCCGTCCAGCAGTGAACCGGAAGAGACGGCTGAAGAAGATGAGCAGGAAGAGGCCAGCGGCGAACCTGAACGCAAAGAGATTCGCGTGCCGGATCTGTCAGGCGCTTCTGATGTACCGATTATCGAAATCGGCGTCGCCGCTGGCGACGAGGTCAACGAAGAAGACGCGTTGATCACCTTAGAGTCTGATAAAGCCTCGATGGATGTGCCTAGCCCCTACAAAGGTAAGCTGATTGAGCTGACCGTTAAAGAGGGCGACACCGTCTCTGAAGGCGATGTGATTGGCTATATGGAAGTGGCGGGTGCCAAAAAAGCGGCACCGAAGAAAGCTGCACCTGCAAACGCTGATCAGCAAGAAGATAAGCCAAAAAGCGATAAGCCTAGCAAGGCCGCTGAGTCTCCTGCTGGAACGCCCAGCCCGGAAGCGCAGATGGCTTCTCACAAGCCACGTGATGGTAAGTTGGTTCATGCTGGTCCAGCGGTACGCATGCTGGCCCGCGAGCTAGGCGTTGATTTGGGGCTGGTTAAACCTAGCGGCCCGAAAGATCGCGTGGTCAAAGAGGACGTGCAGGCCTATGTGAAGCAGGCCATTGCCAATCAGGGTAAAGCTCAGCCTGGCGCGGCCGCCGCTACCGGTGGCGCAGGAATCCCGGCGATTCCTGAAGTCGACTTCAGCCAGTTTGGTGAAGTGGAAGAGAAGCCAATGGGGCGCCTGCTTAAAATGGGTGCGACCAACCTGCATCGCAGCTGGCTTAATGTGCCTCACGTCACCCAGTTTGATGAAGCCGATATCACCGAGCTTGAAGATTTCCGTAAGGCAATGAAAGCAGAAGCTGAAGCACAGGGTGCCAAGCTTACGCCACTGCCCTTTATGGTCAAAGCCTGTGCCTTTGCACTGCGTAAATTCCCGCAGTTCAATGTTAGCTTGAAGGGTGATGGTGAAACGCTGGTATGGAAGAACTATGTCCATATCGGTATCGCTGTCGATACGCCTGATGGCCTGATGGTGCCGGTATTGCGCAATGCCGATAAAAAATCCTTGATTGAGATTGCCAAGGAGATGTCCGAGCTTGGTAAGAAAGCCCAAACCAAAAAGCTCAAGCGTGACGAGATGACCGGTGGCTGTTTCACTATTTCGAGCCTCGGTTCGATTGGAGGTACCGCCTTTACGCCGATCGTTAATGCGCCTGAAGTGGCTATTTTGGGTGTGTCTAAAGCCCAAATGAAGCCGGTCTGGGATGGCAGTGCCTTCCAGCCGCGTCTGATGATGCCGCTTTCGCTCTCCTACGATCACCGAGCGATTAATGGGGCAGATGCCGCACGCTTCACCGCTTTCCTGGCGGATGTATTGACGGATATTCGTCGTTTACTGCTGTAATCGATCGAATGGATGTCTAACAAGCGGCGCCCTTTTGGGCGCCGCTTGTGTTTGCCCGGCTGATAGAAGGGCGACCAAAGTGTTAGTTTTTCGGCACCTAGCTGTTTTAATTTAAAAAAAGTGAAATAAAAGCGGGTCTCTCAGGCTTTTGGGGAGTTGTGTCGCCTTGAAGGCGCGGTTATTGTCAGGTAATAGAATTTTTCATACTCATTTTTAATACTCTTTTTTCATACCAAGAACTTCAAGGAGCAGTGCCATGCGTTTGATCCTGTTGGGTGCCCCCGGCGCCGGGAAGGGGACTCAAGCTCAGTTTATTTGCGAGCAATTTAAGATTCCTCAGATTTCCACCGGGGATATGCTGCGCACCGCCATTAAAGACGGCACTGAACTGGGTCTGAAAGTCAAAGCGATCATGAACAGTGGCGGTTTAGTGTCAGACGACATTATCATCGACCTGGTAAAAGAGCGGATCAGCCAGCCAGACTGCGAAAATGGTTTTCTGTTCGATGGCTTTCCACGCACGATTCCGCAGGCCGACGCTATGAAAGAGGGCGGCGTCAAATTGGATCATGTGGTAGAAATCGCCGTTCCCGATGAGGAGATCGTTAGCCGTTTAGCGGGGCGTCGTGTTCACCAGGCCTCTGGCCGGGTTTATCACGTTGAGCACAACCCACCCAAAGAGCCCGGTAAAGACGATGTGACCGGTGAGACGCTTATCCAGCGTGAAGATGATCAAGAATCTACGGTGCGTAATCGCCTGTCGGTTTATCACGACCAAACCGCACCGCTGGTTAATTACTACCAGCAGTGGGCGGCGCAGGATCCACAGGGCGCCCCCCAGTATCACCGCATCGAAGGGGTTGGCAGCGTGACGGATATTACCCGCCAAGTGAAAGAAGCCCTTAGCTGATACAAACCCTGAGCTGATAAAAGCTCTTAGCTGGTAAAAGAATTAGTTAACCGCTTTACAACGTTGACGATGGCCCGCTTAGGCGGGCCATCGTCGTGGTGGCATGACAAAGGTATAATGCCGTAACTTTTCTTTCGAGTGGCTACTTGCTATGCCGTTACACCTGCTTGCCCTTGACGCTTCATCAAGCGCCTGTTCAGCGGCGCTGCTGCGCGAAGATGATGCGGGGACAGAATGCCTGGCGCGATTTGAAATGACGCCCCGCGCCCATACGCGGCGCTTAATGCCAATGGTCGATGAGGTGCTTGCCGAAGCGCAGCTCTCTCCTTCCCACCTTGATGCGGTCGCCTTTGGGCGCGGTCCCGGTTCGTTTACCGGCCTGCGCATTGCGGCGGGCGTTGCACAGGGGCTGGCATTCGGTTTGGACTGTCCCCTGTTAGGCGTCTCAACGCTCGAGGCTCTCGCTCTCCAAGCCCATCGCCGCTACCACCTTCGCCACGTGGTGACTGCTTTAGATGCGCGCATGGGTGAGGTATACGCCGCCACATGGCACTGCCTAAAAGATACCATCACGCCGATGAGTGCCGAAGCCGTGCTAGCACCCGAGGCGCTACGTTTACCAAGTGGGGAAACTGACTGGGTAGGCGTTGGCAGCGGTTTTACGCTGTGGGAGCGGTTTTCAACCAGTGTACATGTGAGCATGCCTCAGCATTTGGAAGACCTTGAGCCGCGAGCAGAGGAAATGGCCTGGTTAGGCGCGCGGGATTTTGCCGCTGGATTAGGCCAGGCTGCTCACTTGGTTCAGCCCGTTTATCTACGCAACGACGTTGCCTGGAAAAAACCTGCATGATGCTGGTCGATGCAATAGCGCTGCCGTCTCAGCTAGCATTAGCGCAGCGAGATGGGCGATTGGTACTGGTAGGCGATGAAGCAAATTATGGGAAGCCGCTCAGCGTTGATTTCGTCTCTGGCAAAGCTGCGCATCGGCGCCAGTTTGGTGGCGGTCGTGGCCAGCTAGTTGCAAAGGCGTGTGGGCTAAGTAAAGGTATTACACCGAGTATTGTGGATGCGACTGCTGGGCTGGGACGCGATGCGTTTGTGCTGGCTGGTTTAGGTGCTCAGGTGTTGTTAATTGAGCGGGTTGCGGCGATTGCGGCACTATTGGAAGATGGCTTGGCACGTGCGCTGCGCCATACCGATACCGCGGAGATTGCTGCCCGTATGACCCTGCGTCATGGTGATGCAGCCGAAGCTCTAGCGGCGCTTGTCGCTAGTGCCGACTTCGCACCCCAGGTGATCCATCTGGATCCGATGTTTCCTCACCGCGAAAAGTCAGCACTGGTAAAAAAGGAGATGCGTCTATTTCGCGAGTTGGCAGGGGATGATAACGATGCCCCTCGGCTGCTTGAGGCCGCCCTAGATGTGGCCACCCACCGGGTGGTGGTAAAGCGGCCCCGCAAAGCGCCACCCATTGCCGGACCTGCTCCGCAGCATACGCTGGAGGGTAAAACCAGCCGCTATGATTTATATGTCCATCGCTCGCTAGCGCGTTAAAGGCTATCCGCTTATTAGTCAGGAGTATGAATGCACAACGTGTGGCGAGAAGGTAATCAATTCACCCTGCTGCCGGAGGCCTCGCGGTTTCTGCCAGCCATGTTTGAAGCGATCAATGCCGCCCAGCACTATGTGCTGGTAGAGCTCTATTTGATGGAGTCAGGCGAGCTGGCCGATCAAGTCAGCGAGGTGTTGATTAACGCCGTTCAGCGGGGAGTTAGCGTCTGTTTACTGCTGGATGGCTACGGCTCGATGGGGCTATCCAACGATGATCGCCAACGCCTGCGACAGGGCGGCGTTCAACTGCGCTTTTTTAACCCTATAGGATTTCACTCTTTAGCGCTTAATCTTAGCCGTGACCATCGCAAAATAGTGGTTATTGATGGTGTGCTGGCGTTTACCGGTGGCTTTGGTGCGGTAGATGAGTTCCTCAATGCTTGGTACGAAATTGCGCTACGTATTGAAGGGCCAGTGGTCGCTGACTGGGAGCAGCTGTTTCGACGGCTGTGGAGCTCGCGGCTAACCCGTAATGAAAAGGGCGATAGTAGCCGTGGGGTGCTGCCTGAGCAGCGTGAGCCACAGGTGCATACTAGTGGGGTTTCAGGCCGTGCGATGTCAGCGCGTGGCTATCGTTACCAAGCGATTCGCCATTCACTGCATGATCGCGTTAACCACGCGGGCGAAAGAGTGTGGCTGTGTACGCCCTATTTTGTACCTACCTTTGCCTTACGCCGCCGCTTGATTAGGGCGGCGCGCCGCGGCATTGATGTGCGGCTGCTGCTGCCAGGGGATAAGCATGATCATCCCGGCGTTCGATTTGCGGGTCAGCGTTTTTACCAGGCACTATTAAAAGCAGGGGTGCGTATTTATGAGTTTCAGCCGACCTTTATTCACGCCAAGTTTGTGCTAATTGATGATTGGATAAGTATTGGGTCATGTAACTTCGACCACTGGAATTTGCACTGGAACCTGGAGGCCAATCAAGAGGTGATTGATCCTCAACTGGCAGCCGAAGTACGCCAGCTATTTGAGCGTAATTTTGCGGCCAGCCAGGAAGTAGACGCCGTCGCTTGGGCCGCGCGCCCCTGGGGGCAGCGCGCTCGCGAGTGGATCTATGGGGTGTTGGATGCCATGGTAACGCGACTTAAATAAGCGTTAGCGTTTTTTGCCTTTAGAGGGTGTCTTCTTGCGTGGTTTGGGCTTGGCCGTTTCCGGCGGCACGCGGTAGTGCAGATAAAGATCAAGCACCAGTTCCGGTAACTGGGCCACCAGTGACTCCTGGCGCGCCTGATCCTTTGCCAGCTCGGCCATATCGGGCTCTTCTTCGAATAGCCCAGAGAGCAGCATAAACGGCAGCAGCAGCGTTGCAGCGGCTTCTTCATCATCCTGGAACCAAGCACTTTCATCGCTGAAGACACCTTCCATAAAGCCTGCACACCAGTCTCCAATAGGTGTATCTTCAGCGGGCTCTCCTCCCAGCGTTAACTCGAAAGGCAGCTCCGGTAATCCGCCTTGCTCAAGTAACGCTACAGCATTTTCACGCAGTAAGGTCAGCAGGGTGATAATCTCATCGCGCTCGGCATTATCTGCGTAGCGCGGTTCGCCCTGGAACAGTTCTGCTAACCATTGGGTGGGCGGTACTTCGCTGGGCGCGACGGCCAGAGCGACGAGAAAACCATGGGCAGAAATGAGATCCAGGGCATCCTCGTCCACTTGTTCCGAGGCAAGGAAGTCATCCAGTCTATCCAGTTGCTCGTCGTCGAGCAGTGGCTGTGGTGGCGTGTTGGTTTCAGGCGTGTCACTGCGCTCTGCCATGAGTAAAGCCTCGTCAATGCGAATCGGTAATCAACGGTTAGCATGTATCGAAATCAACATGCGCCTAAATTAATATCTATCTATGACGGCTAGTTTATCACTAATGAAGACGACACCACTGCCCCCTTGGCCTACCGCTGAACTATCCGCTATGACAAAAGCTGATTTGCATAAGGCTGCCGAGGTACGCGTAGAGCAGGCGTGGCAGCGCTGCCTGGAGGTCAATGCGTCGTTACCCCGCCCTAGGGTATGGTTTGACTTGCGAGGCGCCTCAGCAGGTCAGGCGCATTTAGGACGTGGCGGTTTGCGCCTAAACCCTATCCTGATGGATGAGAACAGGCGGGCTTTTTTTGATGAGGTGATCCCTCACGAAATGGCCCACTGGCTAGTGTTTCACTTGGAAAACGGGGCGCGTTTAAAACCCCATGGTCGTGAATGGAAAACGGTGATGCGCGACCTGTTTGGCTTGGTCCCCAGTGTGACCCACCGGTTTGATGTTCAGCGGTCACAGGCGGCACCTTATCGTTATCAGTGTGGTTGCCAAATCCACCGCTTTACTACGCGACGTCATGCTTTAGTGGTAAACGGACGCCGTTACCGTTGCCGGCACTGCGCTAAGACCTTGGTATACACTCCCGAAGATTAATGCTGATTTGTTTTTAAATATATGTTTTTTAAGAAAAAAATGTTAATACCAATGTCTAAAGGGAAGCCCGTGCGAGGAGGTTTATGCTAGGGCTAGATTAATAGCTGTCGATACGCCCAGACACGGCTGACAAAGCCAATGAAAAACATAAAATGATCGTATCGACACCATTTTCCAAGAGAGTGCATTTTCACGGACAGAGGCAATTTCATGAGCAATCAACAGAACGTCTATCCGGTGCGCGACGACTTCGCCGCCAATGCGTGGGCCGATAAAGCCAAATATTCGGCCATGTATCAGCAGTCGATGGACGATCCGGAAGGCTTCTGGGCCGAGCAGGCCAAGCGCCTTGACTGGATTAAAGCGCCTACCAAAATCAAAAATACCTCCTTTGCACGTGACAACGTCGATATTCGTTGGTTTGAAGATGGTCTGCTTAACGTCAGCGCTAACTGCCTGGATCGCCATCTAGATAAGCGCGGTGATCAAACGGCGATTATTTGGGAGGGTGACAACCCCAACGAATCCAAGCACATTACCTATCGTGAGCTCTATGCGCGTACGAACCAGCTTGCTAACGCGCTAAAAGAGTTAGGCATTGGTAAGGGTGACACTGTTACGCTTTACATGCCGATGATTCCTGAGGCGGCCATGGCGATGCTTGCCTGTGCGCGTATCGGCGCGGTGCATTCGGTTGTGTTTGGCGGCTTCTCTCCAGATGCGGTCGCCCAACGGGTGATTGGCTCGGACTCCAGGCTGGTCATCACTGCCGATGAATCAGTGCGCGGTGGTAAGCATGTACCGCTGAAAGAGAACGTGGATGCCGCGCTGACCCGTGAAGGCACCGATGTATGCAAAAACGTACTGGTTGTAAAGCGTACCGGTGGTGAGATTGAGTGGAAAGAAGGCCGCGATATTTGGTTTGATGAACTCGTTGATCAGCAGTCCAGCGAGTGCGAAGCCGAAGCGATGGGCGCTGAAGATCCACTGTTTATTCTGTATACCTCTGGCTCTACTGGCGCACCGAAAGGTTTGAAGCATACAACGGGTGGCTACCTGACCTATGCTGCGATGACTCACCAGTATGTGTTTGATTATCAGGAAGGCGAAATCTACTGGTGTACTGCTGACGTTGGTTGGGTAACCGGCCATAGCTACATCGTTTATGGCCCGCTGGCGAACGGCGCTACCACGTTAATGTTTGAAGGCGTACCGAGTTATCCCACTCATGGTCGCCTGGGCGAGATCGTTGATAAGCACAACGTTAATATTCTTTATACTGCGCCAACTGCCGTACGCGCACTGATGGCCCATGGAGATAATGTGATGGATTCCAGTAAGCGCGATAGCCTGCGCTTGTTGGGTTCAGTGGGCGAGCCGATCAACCCAGAAGCGTGGGAGTGGTTCTATCGTGTTATCGGCAATGAGAAATGCCCGATTGTAGATACTTGGTGGCAGACAGAAACCGGTGGCATCATGATTGCCCCGCTACCAGGATCAACGCCGCTTAAACCTGGTTCTGCGACGATGCCTTTCTTTGGTGTTAAACCAGCGCTAGTCGACAATGAAGGTAAGATCCTTGAAGGCGCGACCGAAGGCAATTTGGTCATTCTCGACTCCTGGCCAGGGCAGGCGCGCTCTATCTGGGGCGACCATGAGCGCTATATCCAGACCTACTTTTCGACCTACGATGGCATGTACTTCACGGGTGATGGCTGCCGCCGCGATGAGGATGGCTACTTCTGGATTACCGGCCGCGTAGATGACGTCCTCAACGTTTCGGGCCACCGCATGGGTACCGCCGAGATTGAATCGTCGCTTGTTGCGCACAGCGCCGTCGCTGAAGCGGCTGTGGTGGGTTTCCCTCACGATATTAAGGGACAAGGCATCTATATCTATGTCACCCTGAATGACGGTATTGAGGCGACAGATGAACTCAAAAAAGAGCTGACGTTGTGGGTACGTAAAGATATTGGACCGATTGCTTCGCCCGATGTGATTCAGTGGGCACCAGGATTGCCGAAAACGCGCTCGGGTAAAATCATGCGACGCATTTTACGCAAGATTGCTGCTAATGAGTGTGATGGCTTGGGCGATACCAGCACGTTGGCCGACCCCTCCGTGGTGGATGAGCTGATTGAGCATCGTGCGAATCAGTAATGGCGACACCGCTACAGGCTGTTTAGCCTAAGGTGAACAGTGCCGGCCCACGTAGGTCGGCACTGTTGTTTTGTAGGTATGAGTTTATTTGTAGATAAGTTTTCAATGGCACCAGTTTTCAGTTGTATGAACGATCTATTATAAATTGTGCATGTGATGCTTGGGCATGTTGAAGCCCATGGGGTACCATGCTTCACAACCGTAAGAGCCTAGCGTCGCGGCGGCAGACAACCCCGCTGCCCGAGGAACCGGAGGAATATCCATGGCAGTAGCTCATAAGTTTATCGTCGCAGACGATCACCCGCTGTTTCGTGCAGCGCTGACACAAGCGTTACGCCAATTAGCCCCCCAGGCGGAAATTGTCGAAGCGGATACCATGGAAGCCACGACTGATGTGGTGAATCGCCACCCAGATGCTGATTTGATTCTTCTCGACCTGCACATGCCAGGAGCCCACGGCTTCTCTGGCCTAATTCAACTGCGGGGTCAGATGCCTGATATTCCGGTAGCGGTGGTGTCAGGCAGTGATGAGCCGTATGTGGTTCGTCGTGCTATTGACTACGGCGCGTCGGGTTTTATCCCTAAATCATCGTCACTACAACTAATTGCTGAGGCCGTAGGCGAAATCCTGCAGGGTGAAGTGTGGTTGCCAGAGGCGCTGGCTAACGTGCTGGAAGAGACCAGTGAAGAGGAGTCGCGCTTTGCTGAGGCGATTGCATCGCTAACCCCCCAGCAGTTCCGTGTCTTGAACATGCTGACGGAAGGCCTGCTGAACAAACAGATCGCCTACGAGCTAAGTGTCTCTGAAGCAACTATCAAGGCCCACGTGACAGCGATTCTACGCAAACTAGGCGTACATTCCCGTACCCAAGCGGTTATCGCTGCACAGAAGTTGGAAGTCGAACCGCCTAAAGTCGTTTCTTAAGAACTGAATAAGCCTTTGAGTAAATCCCGCAGGCGCGGCGCTTAACGCGCCGCGCGATTGGCTTGTAAGGTGCGGGTAAGTAAGGCACGCAGTGCGGCGGGTTTAACGGGCTTCAGCAGCAGTTGATATCCCGCCCGTTTAATCTCTTCAGCAACGGCTTCAGTACGATCAGCGGTAATCACAATCCCCGGTACTGCCCCCTCAAAACGCTCGCTCAATGCTTCCAGTGCCATTAATCCTGTGACTTCGTTATCAAGGTGGTAGTCCGCCAGGATAGCATCGGGGTCGCCATCCATATTGCGTAGAATTGATTTGGCCCCACCAATGCTGGTGGCAGTGAACACTTCGCAGCCCCAGCCGCTTAGCATGGCGGTCATGCCTTCTAGGATCAGCGTTTCGTTATCAATACACACAATCCGAGTGCTGCTAAGTTTATGACTGCCGCGCCGTGCCTGGGGTTCGAGATCGCTATCGCTGGCCTCGCGAGCGGCCACTATCGGCACGCTGACCGAGAAAACCGCTCCGCGGCCTACCGTTGAGCGGACTTTAATCGGATGGTCGAGTACCCGGCTCATACGGTCAGCAATCGATAGCCCCAGCCCAAGGCCTTTTTCACTCTCTTTATGGCGTGAAACCTGATCTAAGCGACGGAATTCCTGGAAAATCTCGGTGAGCTTGGACTCGGGAATGCCTGGGCCACTGTCCCACACTTCAATGGAAAGCCAGTTGCCTTGGCGCCGACAGCCTAATAAGACGCGGCCTTCTTGGGTGTAACGAATGGCATTGGATAAGAAGTTCTGCACGATACGGCGCAGCATCTGTGGGTCTGAGTCGACCCACAGGCGGGTCGGCACTACCTCTAAGTCGAGTCCGCGATCATCCGCCATCACTTCGAACTCAGCGCGCAGCGGACGGAAGATGTCCGATAGTGCGAAGTGGCTACGGCGGGGGGTGAGTGCGCCAGCATCCAGTTTGGAAATATCCAGCAGGGTGCTAAGCAGTTCCTCGGCAGCCTGCAGCGAGTTATCGATATGACCGACAATGCGCTGGGTATCGGTGGTAGTAACGTTTTGCATTAATGCTGAGGTAAAAAGCCGTGCCGCGTTGAGTGGTTGCAGTAAATCATGGCTGGCAGCGGCCAAAAAGCGTGTCTTAGAGGCGTTAGCATCTTCTGCCAATTGCTTAGCCTGGCGAAGCGCTAGCTCAGCCTCAGCACGCACACGGTTCTCTTGGCGCAGTGCCGCGTTCGCTTCAGAGAGCGCCTGGGTACGTTCGCGTACGCGCTCTTCAAGGGTTTCATTAGTCTCTTTAAGGGCAATTTCGGCCTGGCGGCGCTCGGTAATATCCTGATAAAGCGCAAAAAAGCCCAGAATTGATTGGCTGTCGCCAAAGTGGGGTGTGTAGGTGACCAGCATATAGCGCATTGCATCACTGACCCGCAGGGAGACTTCAAAGCTGACCCGCTCACCGTTTAGCGCTCGCGCCACCCAGGGCGCTCGCTCTTCCGCCTGTTGGATCTGCAGTACGTCTTGAAAGCGACGACCAATTACCGCATTACGATCGATACTGAAGGCCTGTTCATAGGCGCGGTTGGTAAATAGATAGCGGCACTCTTTATCAAAGTAGGCAATCAGAGCAGGCACGTTGTCGGTATAGATACGGATATTGTTTTCCGAGCGAATCAGCGCCTCTTCGATCCGTTTTTGCTGGGTAATGTCCTGATAGGTATACACAAATCCGCCGCCCGGCATGGGGTTGCCCTGTACTTCAAGCACGCTGCCATCCTGGCGGTAGCGCACATAACGGTGGGGCTGGCCTTCGCGAATATTGTCGAGCAGTAGCTGTACGTGCTCTTCCGGGTCACCTGGGCCATATTCGCCGTTGTGGGCGTTGTAACGGAAGATACGGTCAATGGGAGCGCCCACGCGAATCAAATGGTCAGGGAAGCGGAATAGTTCCAGGTAACGTTGGTTCCATACCACCAGCCGCAAGTTCTGGTCGACAACGCTGATGCCTTGATTAATGTTTTCGATAGTGGCTTGGAGCAGCGCCCGGTTGAACTCCAGTACCTGAGAGGCTTCATCGACGATTGAAATAACATCCGAGATGCCAATGCCGCGCCCTTGAAGCGCCGAGTTAACCACGATTCGCGCTGATGAGGCGCCCAGCACCGAGGCCAGAAAGCGTTCGGTAAATTGAATAATATCAATAGAGGCGCGAGTGCCATCGTCCAGCGGTTTACCGGAACGGCGTGCGTAATCTTCAAACGCCCGGTCAACTTGTCCCGCACCAAGAAAGCGCTCACACAGCACTTTTAAGTCGCCGACGGTAGTCGCCCCCGTCCAGGGGCGGTTAACCGAGGTTTGGCGTGTTTCTACGCTATCGACGAACAGTGAGGCTTGAATACGCTCAACCACCCGCTGGGAGGTGACCTGCGAAACAAAAATGTAGCAGAACAGGTTAACCCCAAGGGAAAGCATCACACCGTGGGTAAAGCTATCGCCCAGGTTAAGACCAAAGAGTGACGTTGGCGATAGCCAGTTAAGACCTAGCGGCCCTCCTTCAAGCCACAGCGTCGGTAGCACACCGGCATTAATCATGGCAGGCATGAGTAGGCTGTACGCCCAGATGGCGAAGCCAGCATTCATGCCCACCACTACACCGAGCCGATTGCCGCGCTTCCAATAGAGCCCACCAATCACTGCAGGAGCAAACTGCGCCGCAGCTGCAAATGACAGCATGCCGATAGATGCCAGTGAGGTGAATTCAGCAATTAGTTGGTAGAAGCCATAGGCCATGGCCAAAACGGCGACAATGGTTAGCCGGCGGGCGCGCAGTACCAAACGCCCGTAATCCCGGGCTTTGGTATCAAACCAGCGCAGTCGGAAGAGTGCCGGGATAACGATTTCATTGGAGATCATGATCGAGACGGCCACCGCCGCCACAATCACCATGCCGGTGGCCGCCGAGAAGCCGCCAATAAAGGTAAGTAGCGTTAGCCACTGATGGCCTGAGGCCATCGATAGCGCCAATACGTAGGTGTCGGGCTCTACACCGCTTTCGGAAAATAGCAGCAGACCCGCAGCTGCCAACGGTACGACAAAAAAGGCAATCGCCAGCAGATAGAGTGGGAATAACCAGCGGGCTTTGGTGGCATCGTCAGGGTGAATATTTTCGACGACGGCGACATGGAACTGACGCGGCAAACAGAGTATCGCCAGCATCGCCAGCAGGGTTTGTGCCCAGAAGCTTTGGCCAAAATCCTGATTGGCAAGCTGGCGCTGAAGTTCAAGCTGGCTTTCAGCGTGGCCCATTAACTCGCCTAAGCCACCAAACATGCCCCAGGTGACAAAAGCGCCGAGTACCAAAAAAGCCAACAGCTTAACCAACGATTCAAAGGCTACCGCATGAATCAATCCTTCGTGGTGCTCGGTGGCATCGGTGTGTCGGGTGCCAAACAAAATGGCGAAGATTGCCATGACGATGGCGACAAAGAACGCGGTATCGCCAAACAGCGGCGTATGGGTCACATCAGCGGCGTCGGTGAGCACGCTAAACGAGGTGGAAACCGCTTTTAACTGAAGTGCGATATAGGGCAGGGTGCCGACGAGGGCCACTAGGCTTGCAAAGGCGGCCAGCGACTGAGTTTTGCCGTAGCGGGAGGCGATAAAGTCGGCAATAGAGGTAACGTTTTGGTGTTTGGCGACGCGAATCATTTTGGCCAGTACAGGCCAGAAGAGTAAAAAGGTCAGGATAGGGCCAACAAAGATACTGGCAAAAGACCAGCCTGCGGTTGCCGCTTGGCCTACCGCACCGTAAAACGTCCATGAGGTGCAGTAAATGGCCAGCGCCAAACTATAGATAATCGGCCGCCGCCGAGAGGCACCATGGGTACGCGCACGGCGGTCTCCGTACCAAGCGATGCCAAATAAAACGGCAATATAGAGTAGCGATACCGCTACCAGTAGCCCGCCGTGAAACATGCCTCTCTCCCCGCCAGAGTGTGCGACCCGCTTATAACATTCGCTGTTTAAAAAGGCTTCATTCTAGGCGATATACATGGCTGTGTACGACCACTTGATACGCTTATATTGTTATGGACATACACTGTTTAGCAGCGGTGAGGTTTCACGCAATGTACGTATCTCTTCCAGAATCGGTTCGCGGGACTCTTTATTCAGAGGCACCAGTTCTCGGCTATCACAGTTCAGTAAATAGGGTTGGGTAATGATGATGTCGGTGTAGTGGCGTTCAAACTGATAAAGAATAAACTCTGCCAGAAGAGCGTCATCCTGCTCAATTAACCGAATGTTTTCACTATCGACCACGCTGAATTTGGTGGTCATGGGAATGGCAAAGGTCCACGGGCGCCATACCGCTGTTTCCGTATCACTGGAAATTACTGTGGTGGTTTCGGGGAGCTGTGCCTGCTTATGCTCAAACCAGGTGTACTCCACATGAACTTGATAGCCCAACATACCCAGCCCACCAAAAACCGGTACGATCCACGAAGGAAGTCGTTTAGCGCTTAGGGTGCGCAGTATCAGGCCAATCCCTGCGGCCGCAAGGCCTGCAAAAATGGCGGCAATCAAATGCCAGATCATAAAATATCCTTACTAGAAGCCATCTCTAAAAACCTTTTCTAAAAGCTTTTTTAAAAGCATCGGGCCTCCCTAAGGAAGCCCGATGGTGAGGTCAGTTCCAAAGCGTGGTCACTGCAGAGTGCTAACACGCCAGGAATTGATTATGACTTAATGATTGATCGCCATACCAGCACCTTTGGGGTAGCGAACGCTTTCCACTAGATCCTGGATCTCTTGTGGTGGCGCTTTCGTTACACTGGAGACCGCGAAGGCGACGGCGAAGTTAATCATCGCGCCTACGGCACCAAAGGAGAGCGGGGAGATGCCCAGGATCCAATTGTCAGGCGTGTTCGCCAGCATATTGGTGCCCGGCACGAAGAACCAGCCCAGGTAGGTGAAGATGTACAGCAAGGTACAAATCAAGCCTGCCAACATACCGGCAATCGCACCCGCGCTGTTCATCCGCTTGGAGAAAATACCCATCATCAGTGCAGGGAAGAGCGATGCACCGGCGATACCAAAGGCCAACGCCACCGTTTGTGCCGCAAACCCTGGCGGATTAAGACCCAGGTAAGTGGCCAGCAGTATAGCGCCACCCATGGAGATCCGAGCTGCCAGCATCTCGCCTTTCTCGGAAATCTTCGGATTGATCATCGTTTTGATCAAGTCATGACTGATGGCCGAAGAGATTGCCAGTAGCAACCCTGCTGCAGTAGATAGCGCCGCGGCGATACCGCCTGCTGCAATCAAACCGATGACCCAGCCGGGGAGGTTGGCAATTTCAGGGTTAGCGAGTACTAGAATATCGTTGTTTACCGTCAGCTCGTTGCCTTCCCAACCACGCTCAGAGTAATCGACAGCGTCGTTATACATCTGAATACGGCCATCGTTGTTCAGGTCGTTGAAGGTAATTAAGCCTGTGTCTTCCCAGGTGCGAAACCACCCAGGACGCTCTTCGTAAAGAATTGGGTTTTGCGCTGCCTCTTCATAGTTCTCTACCTGCCCCGCCATTTCTGGATACACCGTAGTAGCCAAGTTCAGGCGTGCCATGGAGCCTACTGCAGGCGCAGTGAGGTACAGTAGTGCGATGAACACCAACGCCCAGCCAGCAGACCAGCGGGCATCAGCGACCTTAGGTACGGTGAAAAAGCGAATGATAACGTGGGGCAAGCCAGCAGTACCGACCATCAGCGACAGGGTGAACAGCACCATGTTCAGCTTGTTGTCCACATCAGCGGTATAGTCCTGGAAACCAAGCGCGTTAACCACCTCATCCAGTTTTTCAAGCAGCGGTATACCTGATTCAGTATGTGTGCTGAACATGCCGAACATGGGGATGGGGTTGCCCGTCAACTGGAAAGCAATAAATACCGCAGGAATGGTGTAAGCCACGATCAGTACGATGTACTGCGCCACCTGCGTGTAGGTAATGCCTTTCATACCGCCGAAAACCGCGTACAGGAAGACGATCAATGCCGCCAGCCAGATACCCCAGGTGTTGCTAACTTCCAAAAAGCGTGAGAAGGCAACGCCTGCACCGGTCATCTGACCGATAACATAAGTAACGGATGCAATAATCAAGCACACGATCGCGACGAAGCGAGCAGTGTTGCTGTAGAAGCGGTCACCGATAAAGTCTGGCACGGTGAACTTGCCGAACTTACGTAGGTAAGGTGCCAACAGCATCGCGAGGATAACGAAGCCGCCGGTCCAGCCCATGAGGAAGGTAGAGTTGGCATATCCTCCTGACGCTAGCAACCCCGCCATCGAGATAAACGATGCTGCTGACATCCAATCCGCCGCAGTAGCCATACCGTTGGTGATCGGGTGAACACCGCCGCCTGCGACGTAGAAGTCTTTTGTCGAGCCGGCGCGCGCCCAGATCGCTATGCCTATATATAAGGCAAAGGAGGCACCGACGAACAGTAAGTTAATTGCAAACTGGCTCATGCTGGCTTACTCCCCAAGGCCAAATTTTTCATCGAGCTTGTTCATCTTCCAGGCGTAGAAGAAGATCAGAACAATGAAAGTCAGAATAGAACCCTGTTGTGCAAACCAGAAGCCCAGGTCAGTACCACCAATTGGAATGCCCGCTAGCAGCGGACGGAAAAGGATAGCGCATCCATAAGAAACGAACGCCCAAACAACCAGGCATCCGAAAATTAAACGGACGTTAGCTTTCCAGTATTCAGCAGCATTAAGATTGTCGTCTGCCATTGTGTTTCTCTCCACTTGTGATTTTTAAGGTTTGGAAAGTTCACTAGGAATAGCGTGTGATCCATTAGGGTAATCGCACGTCAGAAACCACTCGAACCGAGAGGTGATGAATCAACTTTGTGTCGGTTTGTCACCTTGTTATTAGAGACAAAATCTCGAGTTAGTTAGTGACTTGCGATTACCCCGCATGACTCATTGTTAATACTGGGCAATAAACACCAAAAAATAAATCCCAGACTTTGGTATCAATAAACACATTGTGAGTAAAGGTAGAGTTGCATGTGGTTGAAAATAAGCACTTTTGGGTGCTTTTTAAGCGACATTAGGCGATATTGGTGTAGGTATGGGACGATAGTCTAGTGGGTAAATAAAGCGCATTATTTGCTACTTTAAATAGAGCGTTTATTTTTTAAGTTAATCTGGGTTAGCTAGACTCAATACTTTAGTAGCGTATCAAACGTCGCTTCGACGTTAGCGTGATAGCTAAAGGTATAACAAGGTTCTACTTGCCACTTGGGAAGTGAATCCTTTATACCCGTACCATCACCTTCACATAATAAGTGATAACAGTTTTTGAAGCGTTGGGGTAGGGCGAATGATACAGGTCGCCGTGTTTATTTATTTTCTCTAATTTTTTCTAGCTCGCCTTTAGTTGAATGAGGTTATGTACCATGGTCGATGTGGATCTGTCCCAGCTGCCGTTTACGCTTCTTGACGATGAAGGGCGCGACCATATACGTCGTGGCATTGACCTTGCTTACTTTGATCGTGACGAAATTATTCTCGAGACCGGGCAAGCGGGCGAGTTTGTTTTTCTGATTCATAAAGGCGAAGTAGCTGAAATAGACCCCACGCTACCCTCTTCCAGTGCGCGCATCGGGCACTATACGGCGGGGGATGTGTTTGGGGCGATCAGTATTCTTAATGGTAAAAGCCGCTATCGCTTTAAAGCAGAGCAGGAGTGCCTTTGTTACCTAATGCCTAAAGCGCTGTTTCAGCAGCTTTGCCGCCACTACCCTGATTTCAGCAATTTTTTTCGCCAATCACTGACCCACAAAGCACGCCTGCTGACGGAAAAGCGTGCTGAGGGTGGCATCACCATGGCGGGCTTTATGCTGGCCAAGGTGAGCGAGTGCATGCGCGAACCATTACTGATGGCGGCTTCGACCAATATTTCCAGTGCTGTGAAGCAGCTTAACGAGAGTCACGCCGATAGCCTGCTGGTAGAGACCCAGGGCCAGCTTGGCATGGTCACTAAAACCGATCTTCTCAATGGGCTGGTGTTGGGCGGCTGTGTGGTTTCCTCACCGGTGGATAAGGTTGCCCACTTTAATCTGGTGACGGTCGAGCCAGATCAGTACCTGTTTGAAGTATTGGTACGCATGACGCGCCATAAAGTGACGCGGGTCGTCGTGTTAGAGAAAGATGTTCTTAAGGGTGTTGTAGAGCTTACCGATGTACTCAGCTACTTCTCCAGCCGTAGCTATGTGGTGAGCTTACAGGTTGAACAGGCGAAGAGTTTGGAGGCGCTCTCGGCGGCCAGTCAGCGCACCCCGGAACTGGTGAAGGCGCTAATGGCCCAGGGTGTTAAGCTGCGCTTTGCCATGGATCTGCTCGCGGCGCTCAATGGCCGCATCATGAGTAAAGCGTGGGAATTTACTATCGCGCAGGGCTATCGCGAGCAGAGCTGCCTGATGGTGATGGGCAGCGAAGGGCGCGGCGAGCAGATTCTAAAAACTGACCAGGACAACGGCTTGATACTGGCCGATGGGACGCAGTGGCCTGACCTTGCTAATCACATGCAAACGCTGACCGAAACGCTGATTCAGCTAGGCTACCCGCCATGCCCTGGCAACATCATGGTATCGAACCCCGAGTGGGTAGCCACGGTATCCCAGTGGAAAGCCAATATTGCCAAGTGGGCGCATGAGCGTGACGGCGACAGCTTAATGAAATTAGCGATTATGCTTGATGCCCACGCTGTGGCGGGCAACCCCAGCTTACTTGAAAGCGTGCGTAACGAGCTATTTGAACGCTGCTCTGGAGATGAACTGCTGCTCTCATACTTTGCTCGTACAGCGCTACGCTTCTCAACGCCGCTGACGCTATTTGGGTCGTTGAAGAAACCACAGCACGGTATTGATATTAAAAAAGGCGGTATTTTCCCCATCGTTCATGGCGTGCGCACCATGGCGCTTGAGCGGCGTATTAAGGCCACCTCAACGCTTGACCGATTAGACGCACTGGCCGCCGATGGCCGTTTGGATCGACGCTTTGCCGATGACCTGGGTGAAGCGTTAGCACTGTTTTCTGAGCTGCGTCTTAAACAACAGCTAAGTGCGTTGGATATGCCTATCAGTGCTCAAGTCGATGCTCAAGAATCGAATTCTCAAAAGAGCAACCGTGCTAACCGCGTTGTAGTGCAAACACTCTCTTCGCTTGAGCGTGACCTTTTGCGTGAAGCGCTACATATAGTAAAAGACTTTAAACAACGGCTTTCTCACCGTTACCACTTGGAGTATTCGTGAGCGGAATGCGGCTGTTAGATCGACACGTGACGCTCTTTAGCGGTTCACTGCGCACGTTGCTACGCCGCGAAAGCGACCGTCGGCGCTGCGCTGACTCGCCCTATGCTTGGCTATTTCAGCCATACATGGGAGATGAGCTTGTGGCCATTGCCTGTTATGTAACGCCCACCTCGTCGTCTCCGCTGATTAGCTTGGCTGCAGTGGTATTGAGCCAACAGCAGGTACGTACCAGTCATGCTTTTGTGATGACACTGGGCACGCCGGAGCATATCGAAAGCGCAACGCTGCGCCGTCATCAATTGCTGTACCAGGCAGGCGATATAGTGCCGCCCAGCAGTGAGAGCTTGAGCGCCCTCGTCGAGTTTATTGGGAATCGTCCGATTATTGGCTGGCAATTAGATAAACGGATTAGCACCTTAAATGTAGTGTTAAGAGCAACACTAGACTTTGCATTGCCCAATGCTCAGGTCGATGTCGCTAAACTGCATCAGCGCCAACTACGTCGTTCACACCCACAGGTTGAGCTCCCCAGTACCTTTGCAAAGGCGTTGGCGTGCTGGCAAGTGCCTAGGGTCGGCATGCAAAGTGTGTTGGGTGCAGCGACGGCCAGCGCGCTGCTGTATATGCGCCTACAACGCATTATGGCGGAAACAGATTAGCGGGGAGAGTTTGGGTCAGGCGAAGAGTATTGCTAGAATGGTGCCCAATTATGCCTTTCTAGCGCTTTTCACCATTTCATCGGCAGTGCTTATATCATGCAATCTCTTGATCATTTCGACCCCGCTCATTTTGATGCTACTGGCTTGGATCCTGTTGAGGCAGCCCCCGTTGATACTGTCCAAGATCTATCAGAGCAGGCTGATGCCAAGCAGAAGCGTGAGTTTAATAAGCTACAGAAGCGCCTGCGCCGAGAAGTGGGCAACGCGATTATTGATTACCAGATGATTAACGAAGGTGATCGGGTGATGGTGTGCCTTTCCGGTGGCAAGGACAGCTATACCATGCTGGAGATTTTGCGCAATTTGCAGCGCAATGCGCCGGTCAATTTTTCGCTGGTAGCCGTCAACTTGGATCAAAAGCAGCCGGGATTCCCAGAGCATGTGCTGCCAGCGTATCTGGATAAGCAGGGCGTGGAGTATCACATTGTCGAGCGTGATACCTACTCGGTAGTGAAGGAGAAAACCCCAGAAGGCAAAACCACCTGCGCGCTTTGTTCACGCCTGCGGCGCGGCTCGCTATATGGTTTTGCCGAAGAGATTGGCGCCAATAAGATAGCCTTGGGCCATCACCGGGAAGATATTCTTGAAACACTTTTTTTGAATATGTTCTTTGGTGGTAGCTTGAAAGCCATGCCCCCCAAGCTTTTATCCGATGATGGTAAAAACATCGTCATTCGGCCACTGGCGTACTGTAAAGAGTCAGATATTGCAGAGTTTTCGCGGCTGATGCAGTTTCCGATCATTCCCTGCAACTTATGCGGTTCACAACCTAATATGCAGCGTCAGGTAGTGAAGGAGATGCTCGCCGAATGGGACAAGAAATTCCCTGGCCGTTTGGAAAGCATGTTTAAAGCCGTCACTAATATTGCACCTTCGCAGTTGGCGGATCGCAGCCTGTTTGATTTTGCAGGCTTGGAAACGAAGCAGGCTGAGCTGTTAGCTGGGCGCATTAACGCCTTTAATATCAGCTAACCGTTTGCTCTTCTTCTTCGGCGAGGGTGATTAAACGCGGCATATCGAGAATATTGACCTCTCTACCTGAAACCGCCACCACGCTCTGCTGCTGGAAGCGGCTTAAAATACGGCTGACCGTTTCCACAGCTAAGCCAAGGTAATTACCGATGTCGGCTCTGGGCATGGAGAGTCGAAAGCTATAAGGCGAGTAGCCCCGGTGGCGAAAGCGATCCGACAGCGTGATCAAAAAGGTGGCCAGGCGCTGGTCGGCGGTTTTGCGCGATAGCAGGCGCATCATGCGGCGATCATCACGTAACTCCTTGCTCATACTGCGATACAGCTGTCCGCGCAGTTCGGGGAGCTCTTCCGAGAGTAAATCCAAGCGATCAAACGGGATCTCGCAGACGGTGGTTGTCTCCAGGGCGATCACGCTACCGGGGTACTGCTCTTCATCGATACCATCTAGCCCCACCAGTTCACTGGGTAGATAGAAGTTGGTTAGCTGCTCGCTGCCGTTACCTTCGGCGGTCATCTGTTTCAAGCTGCCCGAACGAACGGCGTAAACGCTGGTGAAGGTGTCGCCTTGCCGAAACAGTGGCTCACCTTTTTTCAGCGGTGAGCGTCGTCGAATAATAGCATCGAACTGGCCCATATCGTCCAGCTCAAGGGCAAGCGGCAGGCAAAGTGAACTCAGACTGCAGGTTTGGCAGCGAGCTTCGTGCGGTAGCGAGCGGCGATGGCTCATAGGTTCCAACATGCTTTGCTCCTTGCGTTAGTTACGCTGATATTATACGGACCGCAACTAGTATGGGAGCTTTCGCACCCTAGCGACAAGTTGATTAAACAATCTTAGAGTAGCGCTGCCCTGTTTGCCCAGGTAGATGGGCATCGAACGCCATGGCTAAATGGCGAATGAGCAGCCGCCCTATGGGCGTTGCGCTAAGCTGGTCGCCACTTCGGGTTAACAGGCCATCTTTCTCGGCGCTCTGCAGACGCTCAAGGGCAGCCGCAAAGTAACGCGGTGCATCAATATTCCAGCGTTCACTGACGGCGGCCAGGTCGATGCGCATATCGCACATCAGTCGCTCAATAACGTCCCGACGAATCAAGTCGTCTTCGGTTAAGCGCAGCCCCTTTACAGTGGCTAACTGGCCTTGATCCAGTGCCGCCTCATAGCGGGCAAGGTCGCTTGGGTTCTGCGCATAGACATCGCCAACCCGTGAGATAGCTGATACGCCAAGGCCGATTAAGTCGCACTGGGCATGGCTTGAGTAGCCCTGGAAATTGCGTTGCAGTGAGCCCTCGTGCTGAGCAACGGCCAGGCTGTCATCCGGGCGGGCAAAATGATCCATACCGATATGCACGTAGCCTGCTGCTGTGAGCATCTCAATGGTAGTGCGCAGAATTGCCAGCTTCTCCTCGCCACCCGGTAAATCGTCCTCACTAATGCGCCGCTGTGGGGGGAAGCGCTCGGGCATATGAGCGTAGTTAAACACCGAAAGGCGAGCCGGGTTGAGTTCAATGACTTGGCGTAAGGTGTCTGCAAAGCTCTTCTCGGTTTGAAAGGGTAAGCCGTAAATCAAATCGAGGTTAAGCGAGCGAAACCCGAGTCGGTGGGCTTCCTCCATCAACGTTTCAGTCAGTACTCGGGGCTGAATACGGTTAATGGCTTTCTGGACCAGCGGGCTTAAATCCTGAACCCCCAGGCTAATACGATTAAACCCCAGCGATTGAAGATGGCGCAGGGTAAAAACGTCTGCTTCGCGAGGGTCTATTTCAATCGCATAATCGCGCTCGGGAGACTCAGAAAGTCCAAACCGGGCATGCAAACGGTCAATCAGATCGCCCATCTGATTCAAGCTTAGAAATGTCGGCGTACCGCCGCCCCAGTGTAACTGCTCGACCGGCCGCGAGGTATCAAGGTGGCGAGCGGTAAGCACCATTTCGCGGTCTAGTCGGCTCAGGTAGGGCTCCGCCAAGGCGGTATTTTTGGTGGCAATCTTGTTGCAGGCGCAATAAAAGCAAATTTTACGGCAGAATGGGACATGGACATAAAGCGAGAGCGCGCGTTTGCCCGCGTTGCTGCGCTCTAAGGCCTGAGTTAGGTCGCCAGGGGTAAACTGCTCATTGAATGATAGCGCCGTGGGGTAAGAGGTATAGCGTGGGCCGCTGGTATCGTAACGGCGCACCAAGGCTTCATCCCACACCGGTTGCGTGGGCTCTGCCACACTAGAGGGTGCACAAGGTGAAGCAGCAAGGGCATGAACGGTCATTGAGAGGCGCTCCAGCGTTAGGGACTGCCGCTAGCCTAGCCCGTAGCAAAAGGGTAAATGTTGAGCCATGTCATACTAATGAAAAGTATGTGCCGTGAGCATCCAGAGCTGCCAAAGCGCAAAGGCAATAATCGTTAACGCTGCCACGCTACGTGTTGCCGGGTGGCGAATTAAATGACTTAGCTGGCGCGCGGCAAGGCCGGTGGCTAACAGGGCGGGCAGGGTGCCAAGCCCGAAAGCGCCCATCAGTAGAGCGCCCTGAAAAGGGTCGGCAATTGCTAAGCTCCAGGCCAGCATGGAGTACACCAGCCCACAGGGTAGCCAACCCCATAGTGCGCCTAACGCAAACGCTTGAGGAAGATGCACAACGGGCATTAACCGCCGCCCCATGGGCTCAATAAAGCGCCAAAGTCGCCGCCCCACGGCTTCGACTTTAAGTAACCCTTTCCACCAGTTGGCGATATACAGCGCCATTAGGATCAGCATTAACGCGGCAAATACCTGAAGCAACAACCTTGCGTTGGCGGAAAGTGAAATTAGTGTGCCTAACAGGGCAACCAGCGCGCCTGCGCTCATATAGCTAATAATACGCCCTGCGTTATAGCTCAATAGCAGGCCGCCCATGCGCGCTGGATGACGCATGCTGGGAGGTACTGCAAAGGTGAGCGCGCTCATAATACCACCACACATACCAATGCAGTGCGCGCCCCCCATCAAGCCAAATACAAATGCCGCCAGTAGCGGCGGCAGGTCAAGGCCGGTTGGGTTCATGGTGGGGGCTCTTGGCCATCGGAACTGTTGTTAGCAGCCTGCTGACGCTGGCGGCGCTGTTCAGCGCTCAGATCATTCTCATCTTCATCAAACAGAATATGGTGTGCGGGGCCTTCGAGGTCATCGAACTGATCATTTTTAACCGCCCAGAAAAATGCCCAGACGGCGAGGCCCAGCAAAATAAGTGAAAGCGGAATGAGCAGATACAGAATCGTCATGCGGTCACCGGGAGTGGAGAGCTCAGCGATGTAGGTGCCTGGGTACGCCAGCGTGACAGGCGTAGGGCATTGCCGACCACCACCAATGAGCTGAGCGACATGCCTATGGCGGCAAGCCAAGGCGGCACCAAGCCCATCGCTGCCAGCGGCAGTGCAGAAAAGTTATAACACACTGACCAAATCATATTCTGTCGCATGATACGCCGGGTGGCGCGGGAAATCTCAATGGCATCAAATATCCGCATTAAGCGTGGGCTGAGCAGTACCGCATCGGCGCGAGTACGGGCCAGGTCCGTCGCGCCATTCATGGCAATTGCCACGTCGGCACCGGCCAACACCGGCACGTCGTTAATACCGTCGCCAATCATAAGCACCGTTTCACCTGCGGCTTGAAGCTCGCGCAGCCGGGCCAACTTGCCTTCCGGGCTGGTGCCCGCATGCCAGGTGGTAATGTTGAGCTGGTCAGCCAGGCTCTCTACCGCATCGGCAGTGTCGCCTGACAGCAGCTCGACGTTTAAGCCTTTAGCTTGCAGCGCTGCAATCGTCGCGGCGGCATCGTCGCGTACACCGTCGTGTAATCCAAACCATGCGCGGGGCGCGCCATCTTCACTGAGCAGTAGCCACTGGCCCCTGGCAGGCGATGAAATGTTTTCTTCACTGGCAAATTCTGGTTTACCCAGCCTCCAACGAGCGCCGTTTAGCGTGCCCTCTAACCCTTGCCCAGTGTGGCTATGAATATCTTTCGCCTGCAAAGTGGCATCCCTAAATGGGCGAAAGGCACGGGCAATGGGGTGTTCTGAATGAGCTTCCAGAGCAGCAGCAATTGCTTGGGCACGTTCGGTGGTTAACTCACTCAGCGTTTGTGTCTGTGTCAGGTGCATTTCGCCACGGGTTAGGGTGCCGGTTTTATCAAAGATTATGCGGGTGACGTTGGAAAGCGACTCAAGGGCATCGGCGCGGGTAATCAGCACGCCGCGTTTACGCAGTTGGCCGTGACCCGCGGTTAAAGCGGTAGGGGTGGCCAACGCTAACGCGCAAGGGCAGGTCACCACGAGCACTGAAAGCAGCACCCAGAGCATTCGCGAGGGGTCGATAAACCACCAGGCAATGGTCACGCAGGTAGTCACCAGGAGTAAGCGAAGTACAAATAAGTGCGCCATGCGGGCCGCCATTTGAGCAAGCCGCGGTCGCGTGGCAAAGGCACGGTCAGTGAGATCGACAATCCCTGCCACCCGGGCATCTCGCCCAGCATGGGTCACCCGGACCACCAGCGGATTTTCCATATTTTGGCTGCCGCCGGTAATCATGTCGCCCACGCGACGCGTCACTGGCAGGTATTCACCGGTGAGCATCGACTCATCCAGACTTGATTCGCCCTCTTCAATCAGGCCGTCGGCGGGTACGCCGTGGCCCGGCTTGATCAATACGCGGTCGCCTGGGGCGAGTTCACTGGCGGGCAGAATGCGTTCGCTGCCGTCGTCTTCAAGGCGCGTCGCAGAGATAGGCAATACACCGCTGAGAGCGTTACCGCTGTGGCCGCTGCGTCGTCTGGCGCGGCCTTCTACGTAGCGGCCAAATAGCAAAAAGAAGGTGAACATTGCTACCGAGTCAAAATAGACCTCGCCAACGTTAAACAGCACTGCATAGCTGCTGGCAAGGTAGGCACCGCCAATCGCCAGCGACACCGGCACATCCATGCCCAGTACGCGATTACGCAGGTCACGCAAGGCGTTGCGGAAAAACGGCTGGGCAGAGAAAAATACCACCGGGGTGGCTAGCGCAAACGAGAGCCAATGAAACAGCGCATAGAAATCCTCGCTAATTTCGCCGGGTCCGGCGACATAGATAGGAATCGAGAACATCATCACTTGCATCATACCGACGGCGGCGATAATCAGCCGACGCACGTTCATACGCTCTTCATGCTGCAGGCGCGTTTGTGCTTGATCGGGCTCGTAGGGCTGAGCGTCGTAACCAATCGCCGCCAGTTCAGCCAGCAGCTGTGAGAGCTTTAGCTGCTGTGGGTTCCAGCTTATCCGCAAGCGGTGATGGGTTAAATTAACCGCGCTTGAGGTAATACCTGGGAGGGCATTCAGACGGTGTTCAATCAGCCACGCACAGGCAGCACAGGTAATGCCTTCAATGGCGAGGGTGGTTTTAACGTTGCCTGCATCGCCGTCGGGATGAACAAACTGTGTCTGTAAGCCTGGGTCGTCAAACACGGACCAAGTGTCCGCTTTAGCGGCTTGGCGTTCATCTGGACGCTCTGGAAGCTCGGTGCGGTAGCGATAATAACTCGCCAAACCACCGTCGACGATGGCATGGGCTACCGCTTCGCAGCCTGGGCAGCAAAGCGGGTGAGTGTGCTCATCCAGGGTAATTGTCCAGGGCGCCCCAGCGGGTACCGGATTACCGCAGTGATAGCAGGCGGAGTCAGAAGCGGCGTTGCTCATTCGCTGTCTGGGCGCCCTCCTGGCAGTAGTGCAACACTATTTTCATCGGGGAAAGTGGCTTCTCCCACTAAGCGCCAGTCGGCTTCTTGCCGCTCAGGCTGAAGCTGGATGTACCAACGGTAGCGCATATTATCTGGCCCCTGGGTGATGTAGCGGCCGTCGCGGACGTGTTCAAGCACAAAGGACTGGTCGCGGTCATCTTCAGTGGGAAAGATAAAGTCTAAATAGAGCGTATCCGGGTGCGTATCACCGGCTAAATCAATCACAATGTCGCTGGTCAGCGGGTCAAGCCGAAGCTCTGCGCTTAAGTTTAACTCACGGGCGCGCTCCTGCTTGGCAAACACCATGTTGATGGCCTTACCGTGCTCATAATAATCTTCCTGCACAACCATGCCATCGGCCGTTCGAATTGAAAGCACCGCAAAAGTGGAGCTAACGATAATCGAAGAAAACAGCAGGCCGATTAAAAACCATGGCCAAAACTGCTTATACCAAGGCGTTACCTTATTTTCAGTGGGTAATAAAGGGGGTGACATGCTTGTTATCTCCTAATATCGCCTAAGAAGCGAGTGTCCCGCTCAAGGCGAATGCGCTCATCTTGCTCAGCCTGTAATGAGAACACAATGGCGTGACTGGGCTGCTGAAGTTCGTCTGGGTCAGCGGTGACGGTCACTACTTGAAGGCGTGACTCGCCCGCTGGCACGTTAATGATTTCATGGTCCAGGGTTAAACCTGTTAGGCCGACAACGCTGAGCTGATAAGTATGATCCTGATCATCCAGATTGCGTACCGTTAAGCTATAGACGTTGCTAATACGGCCATCGCGGGTCATTTGATAGAGCTGCGTGCGTTCGCGTTCAGCCTCAAAACCAAGGGGCATACGGTCATTTATGGCCCAGGCAAAGGTGCCCACCATAACTAACAGGGCCGCGAAGTAACCTAGCAGGCGAGGGCGCAATACGCGGCTCTTTTTGCCCTCTAATGCGTTTTCGGTGGTGTAACGCACTAACCCGCGCGGGTAGCCCATTTTATCCATCACGCTGTCGCAGGCGTCGATGCAGGCGGCACAGCTAATGCATTCAGGCTGCAGGCCATCGCGAATATCGATCCCGGTAGGGCAGACCTGTACGCATAGATCGCAGTCGACGCAGTCCCCGTAACCTGCCTCGCGGGCTTCGGCGTGACTTAGATCTTTTCTGCGGTGACCGCGGGGCTCACCGCGGGACTCATCGTAGGAAACGATTAGCGTATCGCGGTCAAACATAACCGACTGAAAGCGCGCATAGGGGCACATGTAGATGCACACCTGTTCGCGCAGCCAGCCAGCGTTCAGGTAAGTGAACACCAGGAAAAAGCCGACCCAGAAATAGGACCAGCCATGGGCTTCCAGGGTAGGAAGTTCCGCCACCAAATCGCGAATCGGCGTGAAATAGCCCACAAAGGTAATGCCAGTGGCGAGGGCAATTATGAGCCAAGCGACATGTTTAGCGCCTTTGCGCCAGACTTTATCGGCGGTCATTGGCTGATCGTCGAGTTTAATTCGCCGGTTGCGCGAGCCTTCAATACGATGCTCAAGCCAAATAAACAGAAAAGTCCAAACACTTTGGGGGCAGGTATAGCCACACCAAACACGGCCAGCAAAAACGGTAATAAAAAACAGCCCAAAGGCGCAAATTATCAATAGCCACGATAGCAGGATGAACTCCTGTGGATAAAACGTCGCGGTAAAGATATGGAATTCACGGTTGGGTAAATCAAACAGAATGAGCGGTCGATCCCCAACGTTGATCCACGGTAAGAGAAAAAACAGCATCATTAGCGCCCAGTTCGCGCTGCGCCGTAGTTTCTGAAAAGCACCTTTAATTTCGCGCACGTAAATGTGACGCCGCTTGGCGTACATGTCTTGAGTCACTGCTTCAGAGGAGGGCGTGTGGTGCCCCACCGGGTTCGGCGTGATGTCTTGGCTTGGTATCTTTTCCATGGCGATATTCCCGGCTCTAAAGGCAGGAGAGGCTGCATCTGAGGGATGAGCCCAGGCTGCATGGGCAATATTGTATCGGGTTGCGCATAAAGAAAGGGTGCGGTGTGGGGCCGCACCCTTACTTAACGCTTATAGCTTGCTGTGCTTTCAGCTAACTAACGGTGTTGTCAGTCACTAACTAGCAAGGTTTGCTCGTTAGCCAACGCCACTCAGTCTGCAAACCGCAGGCTGTACACATAGGCGGCCACTAGGTGTACACGCTCTTCGCCGATATACGCCGCTTGCGCAGGCATGTGGCCATTGCGGCCGTTACGCAGGGTCTGACGAATTGAGTCATCGACACCTTGTCCTGGCGCCAGATAGAGCCAAATGTCGTTGGTCAGGTTAGGCGCGCCAAGAGCCGTATTGCCCGTCCCACTTGGGCCGTGACAGGCAGCACACACGGCCATAAAGGTGCTTTCGCCCTGTTCGGCACGCGCTTCGTCATGTTCAAGTTCAGACAGTGACAACACGTACTGAGTGAGATTTTCAATATTGTTCGCACCCAACTGCTGCCAAGAAGGCATCAGGCCATTACGGCCATTATTTAGAGAGGTAAGAATGTTTTCTGGTTCACCGCCATATAGCCAATCGTTGTCGGTCAAGTTGGGGAAACCGTAGCCGCCCTGGGCATTCGAGCCGTGACATACCGCGCAGTTGTTTTGATAAATACGCTCGGCTACCAGCATCGCCTCTGGGTCTTCTGCAAGCTCAGGAATAGGCACTTCCTGGTAGCGGGCAAAAATCGGTGTAAAACGCTCTTGGGCATCGGCGACTTCTTCTTCCCATTGGCCTTCTTGGGTCCAGCCAAGCACTCCCGCGTAGTTACCTAGGCCTGGGTAAAGGACGAGATAGCCTAGGGCAAACACTACCGTCAAGATGAATAACTGAAACCACCACCGAGGTAGCGGATTGTCATACTCTTCGATGCCGTCTGCAGCATGGCCTGTTGTTTCTACGTTACCTTCAGCGTCAGGTATTTTATCAGTACGGCGGTTAGCAAGAAGTATCCAAACGCTCAGCGCGATTGTACCTAGCGTGATGATGATGATCCAGGCGCTCCAGAAGCCTGATAGGGAGTCACCCCATAAATTATTCATAACTTCTTATCTCCCCTGTCTTTGCGGGAATCCGCTTCGCTGTCGCTTTCAAGCGAAGCGTGCTTGTCACTGGTCGGTTGCTCATCATCATCGGCAAAGGGCAGGTTAGCCGCTTCTTCGAAGTCTGCCTTGCGTCGCTTAGAGTAAGCCCATAGGGCAATACCGATCATGGCGATAATCAAGAACAGCGTGATGAGACCGCGAAAAGTTCCCGTATCCATAACTTAACGAGTGCCCTCGAAGACGGTACCGAGCTGCTGCAGATAGGCGACCAAGGCGGTGATTTCCTGGGTGCCGCGTACATCTGCAGTGGCGCTGGCGATATCTTCATCGGTGTATGGCACGCCTAGTTGGCGCAGCGCACGCATTTTTCTGGGTGTGGCATTACCATCGAGGGTATTGTCAAACAGCCACGGATAAGCTGGCATGATCGACTCGGGCACTACATCACGAGGGTTGTACATGTGAGCGCGGTGCCAGTCATCGCTGTAGCGGCCGCCTACGCGGGCCAAATCAGGCCCGGTACGCTTAGAGCCCCATAGGAAGTTGTGCTCATAGACCTGCTCGCCAGCCACATTGTAGTGACCGTAGCGCTCGGTTTCAGCGCGGAACGGGCGGATCATCTGCGAGTGACAGCCTACGCAGCCTTCACGGCGATAAATGTCACGGCCTTCTAATTCCAGTGCAGTCAGAGGACGCAGGCCTTCAACAGGCTCGGTGGTGTCCTTTTGGAAGAACAGCGGAACGACTTCAGCCAAGCCGCCGAAACTGATCGCAACCAGGATCAATACGGCAAGTAGGCCAACGTTCTTTTCGACAATCTCGTGTTTCATTGGTCTCAACTTCCCCGTTTAAGCAGCTTGTGGCGCTAGATGGCTGATGGCCTCACGACGCTTGACGGTCATGTAGACGTTGTACGCCATGATCAGCATGCCGGTGACCCAGAAAAGCCCACCTATCAGGCGTACAAAGTAGCCCGGTGCACTGGCTTCAACGGATTCCACAAAGGTGTACATCAACGTGCCGTCAGGGTTGATGGCACGCCACATTAGGCCTTGCAAAATACCGTTAACCCACATGGAGGCGATGTAGAGCACGGTACCGATGGTCGCTAGCCAGAAATGAACGGCAATCAGGTTGATCGAGTGCATTTCAGTGCGCCCGAATACGCGTGGGATCAGGTGATACATTGAGCCGATAGTAATCATCGCTACCCAGCCGAGGGCGCCGGAGTGAACGTGACCAATGGTCCAGTCGGTGTAGTGCGACAGCGCGTTGACGGTCTTAATCGCCATCATCGGGCCTTCAAAAGTGGACATGCCGTAGAACGAAAGGGCGACCACCAAAAAGCGCAGCGTGGGATCTGTCCGCAGCTTATGCCAGGCGCCTGATAGGGTCATCATGCCGTTGATCATGCCGCCCCAGGAGGGTGCCAGCAGAATGATGGACATGACCATCCCTAGCGACTGTGCCCAGTTTGGCAGCGCAGTGTAGTGCAGGTGGTGTGGGCCAGCCCACATGTAAATCATGATGAGTGCCCAGAAATGCACAATCGATAAACGGTAAGAGTAGATTGGGCGCTCAGCTTGCTTGGGTACAAAGTAGTACATCATCCCCAAAAAGCCTGCTGTCAGGAAAAAGCCAACCGCGTTGTGACCGTACCACCACTGTACCATCGCATCCACAGCACCGGCGTAGATCGAGGTGGAGTACATAGGCGTCACGGGAATCGCAGCGCTATTCACGATGTGCAGAACGGCGACCGTCAGAATAAAGGCGGCAAAAAACCAGTTCGCCACATAAATATGTGAGGTAGTGCGTTTCTTGATCGTCATCAAGAATACCAGCGCATAGGTAACCCATACTACCGCGAGCAGTATACTGATTGGCCACTCCAGCTCAGAGTACTCCTTGGTCGTGGTATAGCCCATGGGTAGTGACACTGCCGCTGAAAGAATGACAGCTTGCCATCCCCAGAACGTAAAAGCCGCTAGCTTGTCAGAGAAAAGTCGTGTCTGACAGGTGCGCTGAACAACGTAGTACGATGTCGCAAATAGCGCCGAGCCACCAAAGGCGAAAATTACGGCGTTAGTGTGTAACGGGCGTAGACGCCCGAAGCTCGTCCAAGGTAATCCGAGGTTCAGTTGCGGCCAAACCAGCTGTGCGGCAAGGATGACACCAACGGTCATACCTACGATGCCCCACACAACGGTCATAATCGCAAACTGCCGAACCACCTTGTAGTTATAGGTCGGGTGTTCCAGTGCTGTGCTCATTTCATGTTCCCATCGAACGCGGTTAGGGGGTAACCCGTGGCATTTTGCACGGATGCGGCCACCCGCTTGATGATGCAGGTCAAGATCCGACCAGGATTCTAGCGCAGCCGAGGCTTAAGCTGAACATGCCAATTGGCTAAACATTGAATTAACAGGAGTGATGTGTGTCCTATTACGCTTCATCTGGCTACGTTGAGGTGCATCCAGAGGCTTTAAAAAATATCCTCAGCAGTCGGGTAAGTAGGTGTTTTCTGGTGCAGGGCAAGGGGCCGCTGGCGATACATGGAGAGGCGACGCTAGGTCGACTGCTATTTGCGCATGGGGCAGGGGCCGGGCATCACTCGCCTTTTATGCGTCAATTTGTCACTACTCTGGCTGAGCTGGGAATTCAGGTACTGTGTATAGATTTTCCCTACATGCAGCAGATACAAGAAACCGGCAAGCGTCGACCACCGCCACCTATCGCCAAAACGGTTGAGCAGTTTACTGAGTGGTACGCGCTACTTGATGATCTTTTTATTGAGCCGTTATGGGTGGGTGGAAAGTCGATGGGTGGCCGTGTAGCAACGCTGTTGGCCAGTCAGTCGTCATATGTAGCTACTGTGCCCGGCGTTATCGTGGCAGGCTATCCGTTTCATCCTACTAAAGTACCTCATAAACTACGCCTTGATCACTGGCCTGGCATTGAATGCCCGCTGCTGGTTTTACAAGGCGAGCGAGACCCCTTCGGTACCCGTGACGAGGTAGAAAGCTATGAACTACCCCCGAATGCACAGCTTGCATGGCTAAAAGATGGCGATCACGACTTCAAGCCTCGACGCCTTTCTGGACTAAATCAAACGGTTTTGATTGACGAAGCTACCCAGATTGCGGCATCCTTCGTCCGCGCTCAAACGCAGGACGCAGATGAAAAGACTCAGGTCTTGGATGAAGGCAACACGCTGGTTTAGATCACACTTTTTAAACCAACTAGGTTGACATCCTACAAGCCTTCTGTAGAATGCAGCGCCACGTGACCAGCGGGTGGTTAGCTCAGTTGGGAGAGCACCAGCCTTACAAGCTGGGGGTCACTGGTTCGAACCCAGTACCACCCACCATCTTAGATGGTATGAATTAGTTGGTATGGAAACGTGAAGAAGTAGCAGTAAAAGCACGGCAGTAAAAAGTAGGATAAGCATTTGATGTGCATAACGGACCGGTAGTTCAGTCGGTTAGAATGCCGGCCTGTCACGCCGGAGGTCGCGAGTTCGAGTCTCGTCCGGTCCGCCAATATCAAATCAGTATCAGCTTTGTTCCCTGTGCTTGTTTTACAGTATGTTATCGCTATTCGGACCGGTAGTTCAGTCGGTTAGAATGCCGGCCTGTCACGCCGGAGGTCGCGAGTTCGAGTCTCGTCCGGTCCGCCACGATAACTGCTAAGCTGGATTGGTAAGTACAAAAAGTATTTACTAATTGGATTGGGTGGTTAGCTCAGTTGGGAGAGCACCAGCCTTACAAGCTGGGGGTCACTGGTTCGAACCCAGTACCACCCACCATCGCCTAACAGTTATAAGCGCCTCTGAACCGCTTAAAAATGTTAAGCATATGATGGTTATATGAAGTGCCTTAATGCGGACCGGTAGTTCAGTCGGTTAGAATGCCGGCCTGTCACGCCGGAGGTCGCGAGTTCGAGTCTCGTCCGGTCCGCCATTTAAGTTGCACATGCGTTACAAGCAGGACATCGGCGCGAGCCGAAAAAATTCCAAAAAAAGCCCGGATCATTGATCCGGGCTTTTTTATTGCGTGCAGCTGCTAAGCTGCACGCTAACATTAAGCTATAGCGCTAACGCCCGCTTTAGCTATCTGCACGTCCTGGTCGGGTTTTACACCGGAAATACCGACGGCACCCACGACATGGCCGTCGACAATGATCGGTACACCGCCTGACAGCAGGCCTTGCAGCGGCGCAGACAGAAACGCCGTACGCCCACCGTTAATCATCTCTTCAAACACCTGGGTCTCTTTACGGCCCAGCGCGGCACTGCGCGCTTTTTGAGTGGCGACTTCAGCACTGAAAGGGGCTGCTCCATCTAAACGGCGAAGCGCCAACAGATGACCACCGTCGTCGGTAACGGCGATAGTGACTGGCCAGCTGTTGCTATCGGCTTCTTTTTGCGCTGCATCTAATACGTTAATGACATCAGCTTGAGCGAGGATACTTTTTGTTTGCATGTGCTTGGTTCCTTTTTAGGGTGAGAGCAAAATTGCCGCACTGCCAGCGGGTAGCGCGGCGTTTGTGTTAAAGGGGTTAGCGTTAGAGGCTAGGGGAGGGCTGCATCAACGATTTCCACCCAGTGGCGTACCGGCGTGCGATTGGCGCCTGCCAGGTGCGTCTGGCAGCCGATATTGGCCGTTACGATGACTTCTGGATTACCTGCCTCCAGCGCATTTAGCTTGTTGTCCCGCAGTTGGGTGGCAAGCTCTGGCTGAGTGATAGAGTAGGTGCCCGCCGAGCCGCAGCAGAGATGCGCATCCTTTACCGGCGTTAGCGCAAAACCGAGTTTGCTTAGTACGCCTTCAACGGCACCGTTAAGTTTTTGAGCGTGCTGCAGTGTACATGGGCAATGGAAGGCCAATCGTTTTGAAGCGTTTACGCTTATTGCCTCTAGGGGCTCCTCGCGCAAAATTTCGACGATGTCTCTGGCTAAGGTACTAACCTTCTGCGCTTTGACAGCATAGTCGGGGTCATCTTTGAGCATGTAGCCATAATCTTTAATAAACGCACCGCATCCGCTAGCCGTTTGTACGATAGCTTCAGCACCTTGTTCAATATGCGGCCACCAAGCATCAATATTGGCGCGCATACGGGTCCGGCCTTCGTCCTGAGCATTCAGGTGAAAATCAATCGCGCCGCAGCAGCCAGCTTCTGTTACTGGCGTCACGCTAATGCCGAGCCGATCCAGAATACGGGCAGTGGCGGCATTGGTATTGGGCGATAGCCCCGGCTGCACACAGCCTTCCAGAATTAACACTTTCCGGGTATGGCGATGTATATCCGGGCGAGCGCCGGCATCTACCGGGGCGGCGGGCATTTTACTGCGCAGCTTACCGGGTACTAGCGGTTTAAAGGTTTGTCCGAGCTTTAACAGTGCCTGAAAACGCTTGGGATCGACCAGCATTTTTCGTAGTGCATAGCGCTGTGCACGCTCTGCAGCAGGGCGGGGGACGCGGCGCTCAATTTCGGCACGGCCAATGTTAAGCAGCTTGTGGTACTCGACACCTGACGGGCAGGTGGTTTCACAATTGAGGCACGTTAGGCAGCGATCTAAATGCAGGCGAGTCTCATCGGTAACCTGATCGTCATCATCGCGACTCTCAAGCAGCTCCTTCATTAGATAGATACGTCCACGCGGGCCGTCGCGCTCATCGCCAAGTAGTTGGTAAGTCGGGCAGGTGGCGTTGCAAAAACCGCAGTGTACGCAGGTGCGTAAAATACGCTCTGCTTCCTGAATATGCGGTTTCAGACGATCGGCGTCGGTAAAGTGCGTCTGCATGTCAGCTCTCCTGATTAAAACGCCGCATAAAGACGACCGGGATTAAATATGTCATGGGCATCTAGCTCCGCCTTTAGATTGCGATGATATTTTTCCACCACCGCATTGAGCGGTGTGAAGGGCTCTACGGCTCCTCCTTGAGCGTGCGGCGTGTAGCAGGTGGCATGGCCCCCTAGCGCAGCGCAGGCGGCGCGCAGCGTATCAGCATCCAGCGATGTTTTTACCCAGCGTTGACTGCCTGCCCAATCGTAAAAGATATCGCTTTCGGGTATATCCAACGCCAGTGGCACCGTATTGGGCGGCAACGATAGCCGCCACAGGGACTGATCTTCGTTGAGCTGGAAAAAACCGTGAGTATGGTCGCGTAGCTCGCGCCAGAAATGGGCATCCAGCGGCTCACCGCCCAACACTTCTTGAGTGGCGCTGACAGAACTTTTGCCGCCCTCTAAACGCAGAAATAGTTCGCCGTGATGCCATGCAGCTGCAGTGATTGGCAGCGGCTTGCGTCCCAGTTCAGAAAGCTTTTTCAGCGCATCGCCAAGGCTGAGAGGTAGGCGTAAGCTGTGCGTGGCCGTGGGAATAGGCAGCACTTTAAAAGAGATATCGGTCAGCACGCCGAGAGTGCCCTGAGCACCCGCCATTAAACGCGAGAGGTCGTATCCGGCGACATTTTTCATCACTTCACCGCCAAAACGTAACAGCTTGCCCTCTTGGGTGATGATCCGTGTGCCCAGCACAAAGTCACGAGCGGCGCCTGCCCAGGGGCGGCGTGGGCCAGAGAGTCCGGTCGCCACAGCGCCGCCGATGGTACTCGCATCGCTAAATATAGGCGGTTCAAACGCTAGCATCTGATGATGCTCAGCTAGGGCCGCGTTGAGTGCGCTTAAGCGCGTACCTGCGCGCGCAGTGACCACAAGTTCAATGGGGTCGTAAGAGACTATTCCGCTATGGGCGGCTATGTTGAGCGTTTTACCTTCTACCGGGCGGCCATAAAAAGCGCGCGAATCGCCCCCTACAATGCGCAGCGGCGTACGCGCGGCATAGGCGCTACGCACCTGCTCGCATAGCTCGTCAGCGATATCCCGGTCTGTTGCGTTAATCGCTAGTTCGGTCATGGTCTTTCCTAATATTTATTGTTCCTGGTAATGGCGCAAGCAGTAATGGCCAAAACCAGGCGCCGCACTAGAAGCGCGGCAGTTCCGGATGCGGTAGTTCGTTGTTATGCACATGCATGGCACCAAACTCCGCACAGCGCGCCAGGGTGGGAATATTCTTGCCTGGGTTAAGCAGTCCCTGTGGATCAAAGGCCGCTTTCAACGCGTGGAAAACAGTGATTTCATCGGGCTGGAACTGGCTGCACATTTGATTGATTTTTTCCCGACCAACGCCGTGCTCGCCGGTAATGGAGCCGCCCGCTGCCACGCAGAGTTCAAGGATCTTCCCACCCACATCTTCAGCAAGCGCAAGCTCACCCTCTTTGTTAGCATCAAACAGAATCAGTGGGTGCATATTGCCGTCACCGGCGTGAAACACATTGGCGACCAGTAGGCCGCTCTCTTCTGAAAGCGCGGCAATACCTTTAAGTACGCGCGGTAGTTCACGGCGGGGAATCGTGCCATCCATGCAGTAGTAATCCGGTGACATCCGGCCCACTGCAGGGAAGGCGTTCTTGCGACCCGCCCAGAACTTGGCGCGCTCGGCTTCATCGCGGGCCTGTTGAATATTGGTGGCGCCGGCTTTTTCTAATACTCGGCGCACGGTGTCACAGTCGTCGTCTACATCAGCCTCAACGCCATCCAACTCACAGAGTAGAATCGCTTCCGCTTCAACGGGGTAGCCGGCTTTGATAAAGTCTTCGGCAGCTTTGATGGCTAGCTTATCCATCATCTCCAGACCGCCAGGGATAATTCCTGCCGCAATAATGTCGCCCACCGCGCGGCCAGCTTTTTCGATATCATCGAAGCTCGCCATCAGTACCTTGGCGGTTTCTGGCTTGGGCAGTAGTTTAACGGTGATCTCGGTGACCACGCCCAGCATGCCTTCTGAGCCGTTCATTAGTGCTAGCAGGTCAAAGCCAGGGGCGTCGAGGGACTCAGCGCCGAGCGTCATAGGCTCGCCTTCAATGGTAAGCACATCCACGCGCATCACATTGTGAACCGTTAGACCGTATTTTAAGCAGTGCACGCCGCCAGCGTTTTCAGCCACGTTACCGCCAATAGAGCAGGCGATTTGTGACGAAGGGTCCGGCGCGTAATAGAGCCCATAAGGCGCTGCCGCTTCAGAAATCGCTAAGTTACGCACGCCGGGTTGAACCCTTGCCATGCGCGCATCCGGGTCAACGTTAATAATCTGGTTAAAGCGCGACATCACTAGCAGTACGCCTTGTTCCAGCGGTAGTGCGCCGCCGGAAAGCCCTGTGCCTGCACCGCGGGTGACCACGGGTACACCTAACGCGTTGCAGCGCTTCAGTAACGCTTGAACCTGCTCAAAGGTTTCCGGCAGCGCCACGAGCATTGGTAATACCCGATACGCGGCCAGGCCGTCGCACTCGAAAGGGCGTAGGTCTTCCTCACGATACAACAGTGTCATATCGGGGATAGCTTGCTGCAGATCGTTCAAAACCTCGGTTTTATCGCGCTTGGTGAGTTTGCCATCAAGGCGCTCATCAAAGAGGATATTCATAATGACATCCCATGCTTATTATCATTAAAGGTAAACACTGACACTTGGATGCGCCTGTCGTTAGCGCACCTATCGTTCACATAACGTGTTTCAAAAACATAGGCCACAATTTGGGCTTTTTTTACGCGCCTGTCTAGGCTGTGGTGCATTGGTCTGACCAGTAATTAGTCGACATTGATGCCTTATTTGTTAACTACTGGCAAGCTGGTGGCATTGTTCAGCGGGAGAGCCAAGATGCCATCAGCGAACCAAGCATTGCCAACCGGGCAGCGAATGCCTGAGCACGTGGCCACGCAGCTTGAGCGGCTCGTGCTTGATGGCGTGTTTCGTCCAGGCCAGTTACTGCCTTCAGAAAGGCAACTATGCAGCCGTTTAGGCGTATCACGTGCCTCGCTGCGCGAAGGGTTAAGGATTTTACGCAGCAAGGGTATTATTGAGACTCGCCAAGGGCATGGCTCTACAGTGGCTAAGTTGCTGCCGGTCAGTGACCAAAGCCCATTGATGCACCTGTTTAAAGACCATCCCCGCACGCTGTTTGACCTACTTGAAGTTCGCGCATTGCTGGAAGGCGAGTCTGCTCGGCTTGCCGCTAGCCGGGGCACATCGGTTGACCGGGTGTTGATTACCCGTCGCTATCAGGAACTGGCCGACTACGCTGAAACAGAGCAAAGCATTGACGTTGAACGTTTAGCGCGACTCGATCATGCATTTCACCTGGCGATTTCCCAGGCATCGCATAACCCGGTCTTGGTTCATACTCTACAGAGTTTGACCGATCTTCTGCTTAGTTCGGTGTTCGCGTCGGTAAAACATCTTTACCACCTGCCTGGCCCCCGGGAGATGATTAACCGTCAGCATGCTCGCCTGCATGCCGCCGTGGTAGACGGCCAGCCAGAACAGGCTCAGCGAGTAGCGTTAGAGCATCTCTCCAGCATCAGTGACCTGCTGCGCGAGCTGGAGATTGAGCATGAGCGTCTGGAACGCTCCTCCATGCGCCTTGAACAGTGGTAGCGATTCACTGCTAAACATTCACTGTTAGGCGCTCACTGCTCGCTTATCACCCTCTGTCTCAATGACACCTGCCAGCGTCGCGACCTCAATTTTATTGCATAGGTGATCGCGTAAAATTTGACCTAACAGTTTGCCATCGCGCTTTTCAAGCGCTGCCATCATGTTTTCGTGATCCTTTACCGCTTGGCTCCAGTAGCGTTCAGTCATCTTCTTTGAGTAGCGAACGCGCTTAATACGCTGGTTTAGATTGCTGTACGTCTCTTGCAATATTTCATTATTGGAAGCGGCCAGAATGGCTTCGTGGATTTGCCGATTAACCTGAAAATAGGGCATTAAATCGCGTGTACGGTAGTGCTCCAGCATTGTGTCGTGAAGCTCTCGAATCGCGCTAATTTCCGCATCGGTGATGTGCTGGCAGGCAAGCTCTCCTGAAAGCCCTTCCAGTGCGGCCATCAAGTCATAAGTATCTTTGACATTTTTCATGGTCAGGCGCACGACCCTCGCCCCGCGATTGGGCAGCAGCTCAATCAGTCCTTCAGTGGCAAGTACTTTCAGTGCTTCCCGTAGCGGCGTGCGCGACACCCCAAAGCGGTCACATAGCTGTTTTTCAGATATGCGTTCACCGGGCAAAAGCTCACCGTGCTCAATCAGTTCACCAATTCTATCGGCAACTTCACGATATAAATTGCGCTGTAAAATTTTTGTCATTGGTCAGTTCCTTGTCAGTGGTTCGCTTAGCGTAAGGCCGAGCAACCCAGACGCGTTGAATCGTTTTGAGCACGAAATCATCTCCACGCTACTAGCTTTGTACAGTGGGTTTCTTTGCATACTAGCTTTGCATAGTGGCTTTTGTTTGTATGATCTGCAAAAGTAATTATGAATTCAATATTTGCGTGGTCGCTATTTTGCTGACCGCGATGCCATGCTAATAATCACCTTGCTAACAACCTCCATACTAACAACCACAAAGGTAAAAACTAATGGCTGGAAATGTATTCCACTGCAGTGTGCAGCTTACCCGTGAGCAGAGCCGACATATTATCGACGGTGCCGTTAAGCAGGCCCGCGAAGCAAATTTACCACCGCTGACCATTGTCGTGCTCGATGGTGGCGGCAATTTGGTGGCCGCTGAGCGTGAGGATGGCTGTGCTCCTCTGCGTTTCCCGGTAGCCAAGGGTAAGGCATACGCCTCATTAGGCATTGGGGTGGCCAGTGGCGTGTTAGGCGAACGTAATGCTGAACGCACAGCCTTTGTGGCCAGCGTTTCCGCTGCCTCCCAGGGCCACTTTGTGGCGGTGGCAGGTGGGGTGCCTATTTTGAATGAGCAGCACTGTGTGATTGGTGCGGTGGGGATCAGTGGCGCGTCATCCGATGAGGATCAGCAAGCGGCGATCGCAGGTATTGAGCAGGCAGGGTTACGCTGGGGGCTGGAACCTAGCTAGTTAATCAGGGGTTACTAAGTTTATACCTTGTCGAATTAAGGTTTGCTGATAAATTTTCACAAAAAAACGGGCAGTGCCATGTACATGGCTTCTGCCCGTTTTTTTATTTGTAAAAGGCTTGATATTTGCTCTTTTTAAACAAGGTGTTGCAGACAATTATTTGGGTTGAGACGAAAGTTTAATACCTAATTCTGAATTTTGAATTCAAATTGAGGTGGAAGAAGTCTCTGCGATCGGTCATCACCAATAATAAGCGTGCCCATCGTTAAGACTTTTATGCATGCCCATCGAGCGCTAGAGCCACGGTGGTGACATAGCAAACAACAACAAATGATTGACTGGAGTTCACTATGAAACTGCTCAAAACAGCGCTTGCAACGGCCATTGTCTCAATTGGTTTACAGGCCGCTGCCGCCAACGCCCAGACCGAAATTCGCCTTGGTCATGTTGGTGGCCCAGGGTCACTATTTGAAATTTCGGCGAATCGCTTCGCCGAACTTGCTAACGAGCGTCTGGAAGGCGTTGCTGAAGTTAACGTCTATGGCAATAGCCAGCTGGGTGGCGACGAGTCGATGATGCGTCGCTTACGGTTAGGGTCGCTTGATCTCACTATTCCTTCCACGGTGATGAGTTCGGAGTCTGCACAGTTTGCGCTGTTTGAGATGCCTTACTTGATTGAAGACCGTGAACACATGAAGCGCGTGCGCGAAGAGATTGTCCGTGGCCCGCTCTACGACGCGGCGGAAGCACGCGGCTTTAAAATTATCGGGGTATGGGAAAACGGCTTTCGTCAAATCACTAATAACGAGCGGCCAATTGTTACCCCACAAGATCTGCAGGGTATAAAACTGCGCGTTCCAGGTGGCACCTGGCGTATCGATATGTTCCGCAGTTACGGCGCTGCTCCTTCGCCAATGTCACTGTCTGAGGTGTTCGTTGCGCTGCAAACAGGCGCGATGGACGGCCAGGAAAACCCACTTATTCAGACCTACTCCTCACGCTTTCATGAAGTGCAGGACTACCTCTCTATCTCGAACCACGTTTATACCCCCGCTTACCTGACCGCTGGCGCTAGCTGGAACCGTCTGCCCGAAGAGGTGCGCACGGTATTAGAAGAAGTGGCTGTAGAGATGGAGGATTTTGTCCTCGAAGAAGGACAGCGCTTGGATGATGAAACCCTTGTCCAGATGCGCGAAGCGGGTATGGAAGTGAATGAAGTAGATTTCGAAGCCTTTGTTGAGGCCTCTAAAACCATTTACAGCAAGTTTGCCGATGAAGTGGATGGTGGTCAGGAGATGATTGATGCAGTAGCCGCTCTCCGCGAGTAAGCCTAGCGCCAATCTATTAGAGGTGCGTCGCCATACAGCGGGGTACCTCCTCTTTCGGAGGTCTCAATGAGTACTTTTACAAAGTTCAAGAGCGGGTATTCCTCGTTTCTTGAAGGCATCGTGGTCTTCTTAGTGATAGCGCTTGCTGGCGTGGTCACCGTGGGGTTTGTGACCCGCTATCTTGGCTTCCCGCTAAGCTGGTACGACGAAGTGGCTGCCGTATTACTGGCCTGGGTGACCTACTACGGTGCGGCACTAGCGGCTGCCAAAGGGGCGCATATCACCTGCCCAAGCGTATTGAATATGTGTCCTCCCGTTATTCGCGTGCCTGTCGCGCTGCTAGCCGAAGCAATCACAATCGGGTTCTTCATTTTCTTGGGCCTTGCCAGCTACCAAGTCATGGTGATTCTCGAAGGTGTTGGCATGGTCAGCCTCCCCGCAGTTTCTATGCAGTTGATTCACTCAGCGATTCCCGTTGCCTCCGTACTGTTCATTATTGCTGAACTGCTACGGCTCCCCGATGTGATCAAAAGTGCCCGGGGTAGCGGCTTTATTGACCATGAGCTTGAAGAAGCCGGTATCGACGCTGAAGAAGTCGCCGCCGTTAGCACACAGCAGCGAGGGTAAGTAGACACTATGGTCATACTTTATATCTTTATTGCATTGATTCTGCTGATTCTAATCAATGTCCCGATTGCCGTGGCGTTAGCGTTGGTAGGCACCGTTGCTACCTTTATGTCCTATGGCAGTTTGGCAATGCCTACGGTTGGCATGACAATGTTTGAAGGAGCCACCAACTTTCCGCTTATTGCAATACCGTTGTTTATTCTAGCGGGCGCCATTATGAATGCTTCAAGTATCTCGCGACGGCTAATTGACTTAGCCATGGCGATGGTCGGCTTCATTAAAGGCGGTTTGGCGATGGTGACCATCGGGGCTTCGGTGTTCTTCGCGGAAATTTCCGGGTCCTCCGTAGCTGGCGTGTCGGCCATCGGCAGCATTCTGATTCCTGCTATGCGCAAGCGGGGCTATACCAAAGAGTTTGCGGCATCGATCTCCTCTTCTGCAGCAAGTCTTGCCATCATCCTGCCGCCCTCTATCCCGATGATTCTCTATGCGGTGATGTCAGGTGAGTCGGTGGTACAGATGTTTGTCGCCGGTATTTTCCCAGGTTTGCTGGGTGCCATGGGGTTGGCGGCGATGTGCTACTACTTGGCACGCAAATATAACTTCCCTTCTGAGGGTCGCTTCCGGGTTTCGCAGCTTTGGATAGCCTTTAAGCAAGCAATCTGGGCACTGATGATTCCGGTCATCATCCTCGGGGGTATCTTTGGCGGCTTCGTTACCGCGACTGAAGGTGCGGCGCTGGCAGTATGTGTGGCGATCTTTATCAGTGCGGTGGTCTATCGCGAATTCACCATCAGGAACTTCATTGACTCTTGTAAGAGTGCCGGTGTGCAAACAGCGGTGGTGATGTTGCTCGTGGCGGCGTCAGCGGTTGTCGGTGGCTATCTCACCGAAACGCGTATTCCTCAAGCCATCGCGATGCAGATCAGTGAGCTAACCAGCAACAAGTACATGATCTTGGCACTGCTCAATATCATCTTCTTAATCCTGGGTATCTTCCTGCACTCCGCGGCAGCCATCATCCTGGTTGTGCCTATCGTCTTACCGTTAGTACTTGAGGTGGGTATTGATCCGCTGCACTTCGGTTTGATTGTGACCCTGAACCTGGCGATCGGCCAGCAAACACCGCCGGTGGCGAGTGTCTTGATAGCGGCGTGCTCGATTGCTAAATCCGATATCTGGGCGACCTCTAAAACCAATCTGTGGTTCATTGCCGTGCTGTTTACGATCCTGATGATCAATACCTACATTCCGGCCTTTGCGCTGGCGTTGGTTAACTTCATCTATGGCTAAACAGGTCTATGGCTAAGCCTCTAGTTGCGCGCTGGGCAGCAAATAGTTTGTCAACGCCGCCCAGCGCGGAACGCAAAACAGGAGCACGGTATGAGCACTAACGATCATTTAACCCACACCGACAGCGTAACGTTTGACCTGCGCAACGGCGTTGCCTGGATTGGTTTTAATCGACCCCAGAGCCGCAATGCGATGACCTGGGAGATGTACGACGCCTTGGAAAAGCACTGCGACCAGTTAGCAGCGGATGACAGCGTGCATGCCGTGGTACTACACGGTGTTGGCGGTGAAGCCTTTGTGGCCGGTACCGACATCAGCCAATTTTCGGGCTTTAGTAAGCCTGAAGATGCGATTGGCTACGAGCGACGCATCGACCGCGTGGTGGGCAAGCTGGAAACCTTTCCCAAGCCAACCCTGGCGCTGATTGAAGGTGCCTGCGTGGGTGGCGGTGCAGCACTGGCGCTGGTGTGTGACTTTCGCTACGCCACCCCAACGATGAAGTTTGGTGTACCGATAGCTAAAACGCTGGGTAATACGCTTTCGATTAACAACGTCTCACGCATGATCGACATGCTTGGCGTTGCGCGCACCAAAGAAGCGCTAATGATGGCGCGCCTGTTTAGCGCTGACGAGGCGCTGGCAGCAGGATTGGTAAATCAGCAGTTCGACGCTGACTCCATTTACGCCGAGGTGGCCACGTTAGCTGAGGCTTTTGCCAAGCGGGCACCGCTAACACTTCAGGCCAGTAAGGCACTAATTGGCCGAGCGCTAGAGCAGCGCCGACTCTCGGCGGATGCCGGTGACGACTGGGTAACCACCTGTTATATGAGCAGGGATTTTGCGGCGGCGGTGGAAAAGTTCGTCAATAAAACGCCCTTTGAGTGGTCTGGTCATTAGCGGTCGGCCAACGTGCAAAACTACCTATTAGGAGGAGAGCGCATGCTTCCCCTACAAGATATAAAAGTGCTGGATGTATCACAGATAATGGCAGGCCCTTACTGCACCATGGTGCTGGCAGACATGGGGGCCGAGGTGATTAAGGTCGAGAAACTCAATGGTGGAGACGACAGCCGCCAAATGGGGCCTTACGTTAACGGTGAATCGACCTGCTTTTCACAAATTAACCGTAACAAAAAAAGCATCTCGCTCAACCTGAAAGACGAGCGCGCACGGCAAATCTTTTACCGCTTAGCGGCTGATGCCGACGTTATTGTTGAGAACTACCGGCCTGGGGTAACCAAGTCGCTGGAGATCGACTATGACACGATTAAAGCGATCAACCCTGGCATCGTTTACTGCTCCATTTCAGGCTATGGCCAAACCGGTCCCTATAGTCATAAAGGGGGCTTTGATTTAGTCGCGCAAGGCATGACAGGTTTAATGTCGATGACCGGGGAAGAGGGTAAGCGCCCGCTTAAAACCGGGATTGCGGTTTACGATATTGGCGGTGGCTTAACCGCGGTGTATTCGATTCTTGCTGCCTGCATTCACAAGATGAAGACCGGTGAAGGTCAGCATATCGATATCGCCATTACCGAGTGCGGTTTGCCCTGGTTTACCTGGGAAGCAGCGGCCTATTTCTCTGAAGGCACGGTGCCGGGGCCAACGGGCTGGCGTCACCGTGTCTCTGCGCCTTATCAGGCCGTCAAAGCCAGCGATGGCTTCTTGATGCTTGGCTGCGCCAACCAACGCACCTGGGAGCGCTTTTGTCAGGATGTCTTAAAGCGTGAAGAACTTATGCAAGACTCACGCTTTATTACCAACCAAAACCGCGGCCAGCACGTTGAAGAGCTGGAGGCGCTACTGGAAGAGCTAATGGCGGATAAAACGGTCGATGAGTGGCTGGTGCTATGTGACAGCGCAGGCGTGCCTGCCGGGCCAATCAACGACTTCGCCCAAGCGATGCAGGATGAGCACTACTTGGCACGCGGTATGGTGCAAGAGATGGATCACCCGGTCATGGGCAAAATGAAAACCATTGGGTTTCCCAGCAAGTTCTCTGAGACACCGTCGCAAATTCGCAGCCCGGCGCCACTGTTTGCCCAGCACACTGATGAAGTGCTCGATAGTCTAGGGTTCTCCGGCGCTGAGCTTGACGCTCTGCGTGCAGACGGATGCATCAAATAACGCTTTTTTGATGTGATTAATTGCATTCATTATCCATTTTCACTAGCGCTAAACGGTCGATCCAGCCGCGAGCCCTACAACAACAAACAGGAACGTCATCATGTTAAAACTTAATTTCCACCCTTCTGGCCGCCACTTTTTGCAAATTCCTGGCCCTTCGCCAGTGCCAGACCGTATTTTACGGGCGATGAGTCTGCCGACTATCGACCACCGTGGGCCAGAGTTTGGCGCTTTGGGCCTTGAGCTGCTGAGCAAGATTCAAAAGATCTTCAAAACCGAGAACCCCGTGATTATCTACCCGGCTTCCGGTACCGGTGCCTGGGAAGCTGCGCTTGCCAATACCATGTCACCGGGCGATAAGGTGCTGATGTTTGAGACCGGCCACTTCGCCACGCTGTGGCACAAAATGGCTCTGCGTTTGGACATCCAGCCCGAGTTTCTGGGCTTGCCGGGCTACGAAGGCTGGCGGCATGGTGTTCAGGCCGACATGATCGAAGCGCGCCTGAAAGAGGACACCAACCACGAGCTAAAGGCTGTGTGTGTGGTGCATAACGAAACCTCTACTGGCGTGACAAGCGATATCGCCGCTGTGCGTAAAGCTATCGATGCCGCTGGCCATCCCGCACTGCTGATTGTCGATACTATTTCCGGGCTGGCCAGCGCCGACTACTGCCATGATGCGTGGGGCGTCGATGTCACTGTGTCCGGCTCGCAAAAAGGCCTGATGCTGCCACCAGGCATTAGCTTTAACGCGCTCTCGCCAAAAGCGATTGAAGCCAGCAAACAGGCCAAACTACCCAAAAGCTTCTGGGCTTGGGATGAGATTCTCGAAGCCAACAAAAACGGCTACTGGCCCTACACGCCCAGCACCAACCTGCTTTATGGCCTGAACGAAGCGCTGGATATGCTGTTGGATGAAGGCATGGACAACGTGCTGGCTCGCCACCAACGCTGGGCCGCTGGGGTGCGTGCAGCGGTAGAAGCGTGGGGGCTTGAGATCCAGTGTTTAGATCCGGCTGTTTACTCGCCGGTGCTGACCGGTGTGGTAATGCCGGAAGGCGTCGATGCGGATGCGGTACGCAAGATTATCTACGAGCGCTTTGACCTTTCATTAGGCATGGGGCTGGGTAAGGCCAAAGGCAAAATGTTCCGTATTGGCCACTTGGGCGATTGCAACGACCTGACCTTGATTGCCACCTTGGGCGGCTGTGAGGCAGGCATGAAGCTGTCCGGTGTTAATCTCAAAGGCAGTGGCGTGACGGCAGCGCTGGACTACTTTGCGGCTAACCCGCTTAACCCAAGCGAGCGCTAAACGACGGGGGAGAGCCACATGACGTCTCTGACGAACCAATACCCGTCCCGTGATGCCAAGATTAAACCGCTCGGCGAATTCGCCGAGCGTTTATCCCGAGAAATGGCGGGAGAGGTGCTGTTTGATCGGGCAACCCGTGGGCGCTACTCAACCGATGCCTCGATTTATCAGGTAACGCCGGTGGGCGTGGTGATTCCTTGCCATCAGCAAGATTTGAAAATTGCCCTGGATATTGCCCGTGATGCCAAGGTGCCGATTTTGGCCCGGGGCGCGGGTACTAGTCAGTGTGGTCAAACCGTTGGTGAAGCCCTGGTGATCGACACCACCCGCTGGCTTAACCAAGTGGTTGAGTTTGACGCCGAGGCGCGCACCGTGGTGGTTGAACCGGGCATTGTGCTTGACCACCTCAATGCGTGGCTCAAACCTCACGGGCTGTGGTACCCGGTAGATGTTTCCACTAGCGCGCAATGCACTATCGGCGGTATGGCGGGCAATAACTCCTGTGGGTCGCGGTCGATCTACTACGGCAACATGGTGCACAACGTGCTGGGCGTGGAGGCGCTATTGGCTGACGGCAGCGCGGCGAGTTTTGGCTTCGTTGACAGCTTCGCGGAAGGCTCTCGTGAGCAGCGCCTTGCCCAGCAGGTGAGGGCGATTGCCGAGCGTGTAGCCCCGGAAATTCGCGATCACTTTCCCAAAGTGCTGCGACGGGTGGGTGGCTACAATCTGGATCTTTTCGATTGCCAGAACCCGATGCCCTACGACCCGGATGGTCGTGCCAACCTGGCCCATCTTTTGGTGGGCTCGGAAGGTACGCTTGGGGTGAGCCAGCGTATCAAACTCAGGCTTTCACCGCTGCCCGAGCAGAAGGTATTGGGGGTAGTGAACTTCCCGACCTTTTATCAGGCGATGGATTTTACTCAACATATCGTCAAGCTTGGCCCCACGGCGGTCGAGCTGGTTGATCGCACCATGATCGAGCTGTCGCTGGAGAATCCCGCGTTCCGCCCGGTCATTGAAAAAGCGCTGATTGGCAAGCCGGAAGCCATTCTTCTAGTAGAGTTTGCCGGTCACGACCACGCAACACAGCTTGAAGCGCTGCGTGGGCTTAATGAATTGATGGGTGATTTAGGTCTGCCGGGCAGCGTGGTGGATATGCCTGAAGCCACCGAGCAGAAAGCGCTGTGGAACGTGCGCAAAGCCGGGCTCAACATCATGATGAGCATGAAAGGTGATGGCAAGCCGGTCTCCTTTATTGAAGATTGCGCGGTGCCGCTTGAACACCTGGCCGAGTACACCGATAAACTCACCGAGGTGTTCAACCGCTACGGCACTGAAGGCACCTGGTACGCCCACGCAGGCGTCGGCACGCTACACGTGCGGCCGATTCTCGATATGCGCCGCGATGGCGCAGAAAAAATGCGCGAAATCGCCGAGCTGGCCTCTGCGTTAGTGCGCGAGTATAAAGGCGCTTACTCCGGCGAGCATGGCGACGGTATCTGCCGTGGCGAGTGGGTGGCGTGGCAGTTTGGCGAAACGGTCAACAATGCCTTCCGCGAAATAAAGCAGCTGTTTGATCCTGAAAACCTGTTTAATCCAGGCAAAATCGTCGATACCCCTAAAATGGATGACGAGCGCTATTTTCGTTTTCCTAAAAGCTATACCACCATTCCGCTCACCCCGGTGTTCGATTGGTCCGCCTGGAACGTAAAGCGTGACCCGCTCACCGGCGAGCAAACAGCACCGGGTACCGGCGGCGATGCCACCCATGGCTTGGCCATGGCGGTGGAAATGTGTAACAACAACGGCCATTGCCGCAAGTTTGATGCGGGCACCATGTGTCCGAGTTTCCGGGTGACCAAAGATGAGCAGCACCTGACCCGCGGCCGTGCTAACACCTTGCGCTTGGTGCTCTCGGGGCAGTTGGGTGATGAAGGCCTGGCCAGCGACGATGTCAAAGAAGCGTTGGATCTCTGCGTGTCGTGCAAGGGCTGCAAGCGTGACTGCCCCACGGGCGTGGATATGGCCAAATTCAAGATAGAAGCCCGCACCGCTCGTGCTCGCGTTAAAGGCCTCTCGTTACGTGACCGCATGGTAGGTGAGATGCCGCGCTACGCACCCTGGGCCAGTAAGTTTTCAGCGCTGGTCAACGGCGTTGAGCGCGTGCCGTTTCTGGCTAAACAGATTAAACAGGCGTTAAAGCTGGCGCCCCAACGCTCGCTGCCGGTGTTTAACGGTAATTTCCTCGCCAGTGCCGAAGTGTCTTTGCAGCCAGTGACCTCAGAGCGGGAAGTGTTGCTGTTTGTGGATACCTTTAATAACTATATGGAGGGTGACAACGCCAAGGCAGCCAAGCGAGTGCTGGAAGCGGCGGGCTACCGTGTCCATCTCAATGTGACTAAAGGGCAGCGGCCACTCTGCTGTGGGCGTACTTACCTCTCTTCCGGTCAGTTTGATAAAGCCAAGTCGGAGGCCAAACGCACCCTTGAGCACCTGATGCCGTTTGTAGAGCGCGGTGTGGCGGTTGTAGGCCTGGAACCTTCTTGTTTACTCAGCATGCGTGATGAATTCCTGCAGTACGGCTTTGGTGAAGAGGCGAAGGCGCTGTCGGCCTCCGCCTATCTGTTTGAGGAGTTTCTGGTCAAGGCGCGTGCTGAGAATCAGCTTCCCCTAGAACTTAAGCCTCTGAACTACGAGCGGGCGATGCTGCACGGTCACTGCCATCAAAAAGCCTTTGACGCGCTGCGCCCCGTTGAGCAGGTGTTGGGCTGGATTCCTGACCTCAAAATCGAGACGATTGAGTCCTCCTGCTGTGGAATGGCCGGAAGTTTCGGCTATGAAGCGGAGCACTACGATGCCTCGCTGAAAATGGCGGAGCTATCACTATTACCTGCTATCCGTAAGGCGGATGCAGGCGCCGTAGTGGTGGCTGATGGCACGAGCTGTCGCCATCAGATTCATGATGGCAGTGGCCGCGAAGCAATTCACGTTGCTAGATTGCTTGAACAAGCGCTAGCCTGAAAGCGGAACACCAATAACAACCCAGGAGGTTAACGTGGCACTTTATCAATACGGCGAGCATCGCCCGGATGTTCACAACGACGTATACATTGCCGATACGGCGGATGTTATCGGCCAGGTGACCTTAAAGGCACGCTCCAGCGTGTGGTATCAGGCGGTATTGCGGGGTGATACTGATCATCTTGAAGTGGGTGAAGAGAGCAATATCCAGGATGGTGCCGTGCTTCACGCTGACCCAGGCTTTCCGCTCAAGGTAGGTAAAGGCGTAACGGTAGGGCACCAGGCGATGCTACATGGTTGCACCATCGGTGACGGCTGCTTAATCGGTATTCAGGCGGTGGTGCTCAATGGTGCGGTAATTGGCGAAAACAGCCTGGTGGGCGCGGGTGCCTTTATTAAGGAAGGCGCAGTGTTTCCACCCAACTCGCTAATCGTTGGTTCGCCTGCCAAGGTTGTTCGCGAGCTTTCTGAAGAGGTAGTGGCGGGCTTAAAGCAGAATGCGCAAAGCTACGTGGAGCGCGGTAAGCTCCATAGCCAACAGCTTAAGCGCATAGATTGAAGCAAGTCGATTGAAGCAAGTCGATTTAAGCAAATCGATTAGTTAGAAACCTTTGTCACAAATAGCAAACCCCCAGGCCTAGGTCTGGGGGTTTGCGTTTCTAGCGTAGTTATTCCAACAAGTGCTACTTCATCACATCAACGGATCGGTCACGCCAATCACATAGAAGGCCACCATCGCGATGATACCGGTGAAGACAAGGTAGTAGATCGTTGGCAGAATCGTCTTACGGATCGTAGCGCCTTCCCGCCCTAACAGGCCAACCGTTGCCGATGCCGCGACCACGTTGTGAATCGCAATCATATTACCTGCCGCCGCGCCTACCGCTTGCAGTGCCACCATCATGGCAGTGGAGAGGCCCAGTGTCTGGGCAACGTTGAACTGAAACTCTGCCAGCATTAGGTTAGATACTGTGTTGGAACCGGCAATAAAGGCGCCCATTGCACCTACCGCTGGCGCGAACAGTGGGTAGATACCGCCAACATTGTCTGCAACTGCCTGTGCCATCATGACCGGCATAGAAACAAGGTCAGCGCCATTAACGCCGGAGTTGATCAGTATGCGCACCATTGGCACGGTGAAGATCAGTACGAAGCCAGCACCAAAAATGGTTTTGGTCGATTCTGAAACGGCTGCGCTCATTTTTTGCGGGTTCATACGGTGTAGGAAATAAGTAACTAAGACCACCCCAAGAATGATACCGCCCGGAAGATAAAACGGTTCAACACTGCCACTAATACCGGTTTCACCAAGAATATTGGTCCACCGTAAGCTGATGGAGTTGAGTGCAACTCGTAGAGGCTCGATAGTCCGTGAGGCAACCAGGAACAGCGCCAGGAGTACGTAAGGAACCCAGCCTTTAAAGGTGGACATAGGCGCTTTACCCGCTACATCATCAAGCTTGATTTGCAGGTTGCCGATCCACTCGGCAGGCCAGGCGCTCTCTTCCGGGAAATCCCAGGTGTCTTTAGGTAGCAGGAAGCCACGTTTGGCGGCCGGTACAACAATCGCCAAGCCCACCATGGCACCGATCATTGACGGGAACTCAGGCCCCAGCAGTACGCCTACCAACATATAAGGCACGACAAAACTTATACCGGTAAAGATAGCGAAGGGGGTAATCGACAGCCCCTCTTTCCACGATTTATTGGCACCGAAGAAGCGCACCATCACGGTCACCAGAATCAGCGGCATTAAGATACCCACGATACCGTGAGTAATCGCCACTTCACTGGTCACTAGCTGGAAGAATACATCCCAGCTTGAGCCTACTGATTCAAGCTCAGCGGTAATACCTGCGCGATCTACACCGCTGCCAACACCGACGACAATGGGCGTACCCACCGCACCGAAGGAAACCGGTGTGGATTGAATCATCATGCCAACAACGACGGCGGCAAGCGCTGGGAAGCCAAGGGCAACCATTAATGGCGCGGCAACAGCAGCAGGCGTGCCGAAGCCGGATGCGCCTTCAATAAAGCAGCCGAACAGCCAAGCAACAATTAACGCCTGTACGCGACGGTCAGGACTAATGCCTGAAAATCCGTTACGAATAGCGGTAATACCACCCGAATGCTTAAGCGTGTTAAGCAACAGGATAGCGCCAAAAATAATCCATAGAAGCCCAGCGGTTTGGATCAAACCTTGAATGGTTGAAGCCGCCACTCGGCTAAACGACATATCCCAAACCGTCATACCAATAATGGCAGCGGTTAGGAAAACGATAGGCATCGCTATTTTAGCGGGTATTTTAAAACCAATGAGCAAAATACCTGCTAGCAACAGCGGCAAGAAAGCCAGAAGTGCAAGTGTGGTTTCATTCATGGAAGGAACTGCCCCTTGTTATTGATTTGGTATGCTCCGGGAAAACCGTCTGACTTTTGTGAGGCCAGTCGGGTGTATGTGAAAGATACGTTTAGGCTTAGAAGATGACTACATTGGAAAATTGGTCTTACCAGTGTAACGTTTGCCTGGAAGGCAGTTTTGAAACGCCCTTTAAAAGCTAGTTAGTTGTTTTTATTGATTTAATTAAGCTTGGGTTGAGGTGGCTTGCCTGCGCGCCCATTAGACTAATAGACAGTGCAGTTAATACCTCAAAAGGGAGTGCAGACTAGATAATCGCATCACTTGCTTAGAGGGTGACTTGCGCTCATTGTTATCCAAGCAAATATTCACTAACGATAACGAACTTTCACAAGGAGCCTTTGACTGTGGCAATAAAACTTTATGACTTATGTGGCCGAGACGAACGTTTACGCTTCTCTCCCTATTGCTGGCGGGTACGCATGGCCCTTGCTCACAAAGGCCTTGAATTCACAACTATAGCGTGGCGCTTTAAAGACAAGCAGGCGCTGGCCTTTGCCGACTACGATAAAGTGCCGGTGCTTTGCGATGGCGATCAGGTTGTTACCGACAGCTTCGAGATCATGCGCTATCTAGATACAGCGTATCCAGAAGCCCCGGTTCTTGGCGAAGGTGCCAGCTATCAGCGAGCGTTGCTGTTCAAATACGTTGTTGAGCGCAGTGTTAATCCAGCGCTATTTCGCATTATTGCCATGGACTTGTTTGCTGCCATTCATCCTGACGACCAAGACTATTTCCGTGAAAGCCGTGAAGCACGCTTTGGTTGCACGCTGGAAGAGTTCCATCAGCCGGAGCAGGGAAAACAGCAGCTTAAGCAAGCGCTGGCCCCGGTGCGGGACATGCTGCGCGACAGCGCCTTTCTAGATGGCGATGCTCCCAGTGGCGCTGATTATCTGCTGTTTGGCAGCCTGATGTGGGCGCACGTGGTTTCTACTCAGGCAGTTGTTGAGCCGGGCGACCTGATAGATGAATGGTTTAAGCGTATGCTGAACGTACACGATGGGGCTGCAAGCCAAGCCCTGACCGTACGAGAACTATAACGCATAGCAGCGGTACCGATGGCATCCGGCAATGGGTGCCGCCTGATGTAATTAGAAAACATTGATATGCTGACAAACCAGTACATTGATGTTTTCTTTAAGGAGATGGCAATGATTGACCTGTATTACTGGACAACCCCCAACGGCCACAAAATCTCCATCATGCTCGAAGAAGCCAAGCTGGCGTATCGAGTAAAGCCGATTAACATTGGCCGAGGCGAGCAGTTCGATCCCGAATTTCTCACCATCGCGCCCAATAATCGCATTCCCGCTATTGTGGATCACTCTCCGCAGGACGGCGGCCAGCCGCTGTCATTGTTTGAGTCGGGGGCGATCCTAGAATACCTCGCCGACAAAACGGGACTTTTCTTGCCCTCTACTGGCCGCGAACGCTACATCGTATTGCAGTGGCTCCACTGGCAAATGGGTGGGTTAGGACCTATGGCAGGGCAAAACCATCACTTTTGCCACTATGCCCCGCAAAAGATTGAGTATGCCATTGAGCGCTATGTGCGTGAGACCAATCGGCTCTACAGCGTGTTAGATCAGCGCTTAGCGAATCACACCTACGTGGGTGGGGATGACTACTCGATTGCAGACATGGCGATCTATCCCTGGATAGTGCCTTGGGAGAAACAGCGTCAAACAATCGAAGAGTTTCCTGACTTGGAACGCTGGCTTGAGATGATTAAGGCGCGCCCAGCGGTACGTCGTGCCTACGCCTTAGTCGAAGAAGTAAACCCTCAAGCAGGCGTGACGATGGATGAGCAGGCGCGTAAGCATCTGTTCGGTAACCGTTAAAAGCACGCTATACAGCCTAATGCGAGTTATCTACAAGTGAGCAAGCGCAGCATGAGAAAAAATCATGTTGCGCTGCACAAAAAGCACTGCTAGCTTTAAGAACAGCAGAGGCAAAAGCCCAGCTAAAGACCGCCTAAGAAGGCGAGTTCATGTGCTAGCTCACACCTGGAGAGATTCGAATGAACAGTACCACTAATAAGCAGAGTGCCGAGAAAACCAAGCAACAGCTTGAGTCCGTTTTCGTATCCCCCATGCGTTCTTATACGCTGACTGCGCTTGATTACTATGATCAGCTGATCAGCGCTCAGATGGATGCCGCTCGTGCCTACTCTGATATGGCGATTGCCCAAGCGCGTACTTGGCTCGACGTAAAAGACGCTGATAGCTTCAAAAAAGCCATGGAAAGCCAGCAAAAAACAGCTAGCGAGTTTATGGAGCGAGTGAAGGGCGACACTGAAAAAGTGACGTCAATCAGCCAAAGCTTCGCGCAAGATAGCCAGAAACAAGCGGAAGAAACTACCAAGAAAGCGGTAGAAACAGCTAAGCAATAAGTTTGCTTAATAGATAGCTAGTCAGTCGCTTAAAAAAAACGCTGCGCCCTTTAACAAAAGGTGCGGCGTTTTTTGCATTTGTATACAGCGATACGTTTAGCTATCTGCCAAGCGGCTGACTAAACGAAAGCGTGCGATGCGGATAATTTGCTCAATCGCCGTTCGCCGCTCGGTGGCGATATCATTGTGCAAGCGCGCTTCAAAAGCTGCCAAGATAGCGTGGCGATCCAGCCCTTTAACGGCGATCACAAATGGAAAGCCAAATTTTTCCTTATACGTCTCATTAAGGTATTCAAAGCGGGCGAATTCATCAGGGCTGCACTGGTCGAGCCCGGCACCGGCCTGTTCGCTGGTCGAGTCTTGAGTTAATTCACCCGCCATAGCGGCTTTGCCAGCTAAATCAGGGTGGGCGCGGATTACGGCAATTTGCTGTTCGCTGTTTGCCTGCTGCAGCATCAGCCCCATCAGCTCGGCCAGCCCATCTGGCGTATCGTGCGCCTCAGTGATGCCGTGCTGCCAAGCTGCTTTGGCCAACCATGGCGAGTGCTCATAAACATCACCATAGTGATGGATAAGCATTTCAAGGCTGCATTGGCTTGGCGCAGGTGAAAGGTGGCGCGTATCAGGTAGGGTCACGGAAAAATCTCCAAAGCGTACGGTTAGTCTAAGCGCGCTGCTCATCAGTAAGTGTTATTAGTAAGCAAGTCAGTATTAACAAGGTCGATGCTCGATTTGGTGTATACAATAAATAGCAGCAAAGGTACTCTTTGACCAGTCGGTCAAATAATATGACAATTTAGGAGTGGCTATGGGACGTTTAACCACCCACGTACTGGATACCGCAAAAGGGCAGCCCGGCCAAGGGATTGCCATCGAAGTATTTCAGCTTGTGAACAACGAGCGCCATCACCTGAGTACCGTGACAACCAATAGTGATGGCCGCTGTGATTCGCCTATTTTAGAAGGTGATGCGTTCACTGCCGGGGAGTATGAGTTGGTTTTTCATGCCGGAGACTACCTGCGGGCTCAAGGCGTTGAGGCTAATGAGCCGCGCTTTTTAGATGTGATTCCGCTGCGCTTTGGTGTCGCTGATGCCAGCCAGCACTACCATGTGCCGCTGCTGCTCTCGCCTTACGGCTATTCCACCTACCGCGGCAGTTAAGAGGGCCGAGCATGCAGTCATATATTATCGATTTTGTTAACTTGCTACTCCGCTGGCTGCATGTGATTGCCGCTATCGCCTGGATTGGCGAGTCGATTTATTTTGTCATGCTGGATAACAGCTTGCGCAAGCCCAAAGCCGAGGAAGATCGCGAGAAGGGCGTGTTCGGTGAAATGTGGTCGGTTCACGGTGGTGGGTTTTATCACAATCAGAAGTACGCCACGGCCCCCGCCAAACTTCCCAATGACCTGCACTGGTCGTTTTGGAAAGCCTATACCACCTGGCTTTCTGGTTTTGCGCTGTTTGTTATTTTGTATATGGTCAATCCAGGTTTTTACTTGGTAAATCCCAACAGTGACTGGCAGTGGGCCGCTAATCTAACCGGCTGGCAGGCTAACCTTCTGGCCCTGGCATTCTTATTGGGCGGCTGGCTGGTTTACAACGAGCTTTGCAAACGCATTAGCCCCAATATGGATCGCGATGGACTGCTCAGCGTGGCAGTCGCCGTGATGATGGTGATCGTTGCCTACCTCAGTACGCAGATGTTTACTGGCCGTGCTGCCTTTCTGCTCACTGGCGCCGTGATGGCAACCGCGATGTCAGCCAACGTCTTCTTCTGGATTATTCCTGGTCAGCGACGCATGGTAAAAGCGATGAAGGCAGGGGATGCGCCCAATCCGCTGGATGGCAAACGCGGCAAACAGCGTTCGGTGCATAACACCTACTTCACGCTGCCGGTCGTGCTACTGATGGTGAGTAATCACTACTCGTTTATCTACTCCCATGAGCTCGCCTGGGTAGTGATGGTGCTGTTTATCTTTGCCGGCGCCTTGATTCGGCAGTTCTTTGTCTTGATGCATGCAGGCAACACCCAGCCAGCGTATCCTGCCTTTGGGGTAGGGCTTATTCTGCTAGCGTTTTGGGTGGCCGCACCCAGTGCGTCATCGCCTGGCGGAACTGACGGCACGGAAGCGCCCGACCAAGCACAAATCAGCACTTTAATAGATCAGCACTGTGTTCAGTGTCATGCTCGCAATCCTGAGCATGCCGGTTTCTCAGCGCCGCCAGCAGGGTTTGCGTTGGATAGCTGGGATGAAATTCTCGGCCATAAAGGGCAAATTCAGCAGGTGGTGGCCAGCCGCTACATGCCATTAGGCAATATGACCAACATGAGTGACGAAGAGCGCGATATCATTGCCGCTTGGGAGGAGTAATCAGAGAGGCTAACTATGAGTGATGCGCAAGTGCCCGAAAAGCGGCGTGCTCCTGTTAAAGAAGGCAAAGAGAGTAAAAAAGAGAGTAAAGAGGGCGATGAGCGCCATGATGCGATCTACCGTGCGGTGAGCGATGCGATCGTCGAGCAGCGCCTAAAGCCTGGCGCACGGCTGCGCGAAGATGCGCTGGCGGACGTCTTTGGCATTAGCCGTACCGGTATTCGTAAAATTCTGCAGCGCTTAGCGCTGGAGCAGTTAGTCACGCTAACCCCGCGCCGTGGCGCCAGCGTTACCCGGCCCACCGCCGACGAAGCCAAAGACGTTTTCGATGCCCGCCAGTTAATCGAGTGTGGGTTAATGCCCGATGTAGCCCGGCGCATGGGCGAAAAAGAGGCAGCGGAGCTGCGCGAAATGGCCCGCCAGGAGCGCCAGGCGCTGCGCAGCGGCCAGCAGAGCGTGGCTATTCGGCTATCGGCCGACTTTCATGTGCGCCTAGCCCAGCTGTCAGGCAACGCCACCCTGGCGGAATTTGTCGAGCGGCTCTGCTCCCGCTCTTCGCTGATACTGGCCGTCTATGGTCACCCCGGCCACCTGGGCTGCGAATCCCACGATCACGATGACCTGATCGGCTACCTGGAAACAGGCAATGGCGAACGTGCCAAAGCCTTTATGAGCCGCCACCTAAAAGCCATCGAAGCCTCGCTCTCCATGGTCGAAGAGGAGGAGAGCGCACCGGATCTGCAGCAGATATTTGGGGGGTAATGTCGATTAGCCTTAAGCCTGAGCGTAGAGAAAACGCAATAGGTGTTAGAGAGATTCTTAGATTGGCGCTATATGAAAAACCACATCTTAATTCTGCCTTATTCACCTCAGCGCTCTTAGCGGTATGATTGGGCCCGGTTTTCCGCTTCAGAGTCGTCTAACGCCATTGGGCTGTCGTCAGAGTCGAACTTTATTGCTTAGCATCATAGTGGAGGCAACTTTTTATTATGCAATGGCATTAGGTAATGGTGGCTAACGCCCTGGTGGCCGAAGACCTTAGTCGGTAAGCCGTCGATATCCAAGTTGATAGGCTGATCAGTTCGGCACGTGCCCATCTTTGACTGGAATGTAATAAGCACGGGCTGCTTTGGGCAAGTGATCAGTCCAGAGAGCGTAGCCTGCAACAGTAAATCAGGCATAATTCACCGTTAAAAGCCTGATTCTCATCACCGGTTATGCGTGAAAAATTATGCATAAACGCTTATTGAAACTCTTGCTCTGTTTGATTAACAAATATCATGACTAAAAACAACACCACAACAAAGCGAAAAGCGGAGTTTTGGCCATTCCATATCGGGGATTGCCACATAAGAAACCACTCCGCACCAATGGTCATAAAACCTGTGAACCAGAGTAAAATACCAAGTGCCAACCCAACGTTCGCCAATGTTTTGGCGGAGTAGAACTTCTTCTTATCCAGGTGTCTTTTTTGCCACATTTTCCATGCGCCTAATGCACATAAGCCACCGACAAAAGCCTCTGTCAGTATGATGACCCAATAGAAAGCGTGATGTAAAATTGGATCGTGGATGGCACGATATTTTAACTGATTGCCTTCAAAGGTGGTGTCCATGGTTAGCACATGCTCAACAAAAGAAAAATTAGATCCATAGTCCACGACATTGTTAAAAGCCACTAGCCCTGCAAATAAAGCGACACAACCAACCAGCGTAATTTTGATCGTTCTTAAATGACTCATCAGACCTTATCCTTATGGTAGGATACAAACATCGCTAGCAACTTATAGCTCTGTTTATATGGTTTGACATACGCCACTCACTTTGCCTAATTCCAGCAGCAGGTGAGGGGCGTTTTGTTTCTTTCTCACCAAGACTTCATCGCTTATACATGCCTCCCTATTTACCACCTTATAAGGTGCGAGCCTGGGGTTGTAGCAAACCCAAGCTATAGTACAGTAGAACTATTGGATAAGTGATTTTATTTTGCCAGGGTTGAGTAGGCTTAGAGGGTCATTGGCGGCTTTACTCGCCAGTATATCTGCGCTTAATACCCCGCCATGCTTGCCATCTTCTAAGATATAGGTGTGGCTATTATTCACTTTAATGCCTAATGATTGATGAATATTTATCAATTCCAGTAAGCGTTCATCAGTTGAGTATTTTACTAAAGGGAGCCCGGTGATGAGCACCTGGTTATTGTTAGTACGGACAAACTCAAGGTGAATTAATACTTCCTCACCGACCTGCTCTTCGAGCTGGCTTAGCTGTTCTAGAACGTGGTCACTGTCGTAATTAGTCTGTAAGTTGGTGTAATTTTTGTCGTGTTTGAGGGCGTGTAGGGTCGAATGGTTCCAGCAGTACTCCATAAGGGTAAGTCCAGAAGCATTCGCCTGTTCAAAACGCTGGCACCATAGCTCATTGCCACCATGGGCTTTGCATAGCTGGGTTAGCGGCGCATGGCAGTGGGGAGCGACCAGAGCCATAACCAAAAACTGCCCAGACGCTAGATGGATAGGGAGCTCTTTAAAGTAAGAGGCGGCAATGCTGTCGTAAATTGAAACCTCGCGTTTTTCAATACCGGCTGCGTCTACCAGTTCGCGACAGAACGCGTATGCCGACTCTATGCTGTCAAAGCCCAATAAATACTCGCTCCAATTTCGAGCAGGCGCTAAGGCGAGTTGCATATCGATCAAAATACCGTTGGTTCCGTAAGTATGATGGTAGGTGGAAAGCTCATCCCCACTAAGTTCAAGTACACGTGGATTTTCCTCTATGGTTAATACACGTATCGCTTGTACCGTACCCGAAGTGGCGATAGAACCGTAATTAATCGACCCGATGCCACCAAAACCACCTGCAAACAGTCCTCCTATGCTTGCGGCTTTATAGGTTGATGGCATGCAGCGAAGCTCCCAACCACGCTTGCGCGCATGCTCTTCTAATGCAGCGATTTTCATTCCCGCTTGTACCTGTACCAAACCATCACATAGCCATTCGAATGCGGTGCACAATGTCATATCGATCACCAAGCCACCCGATAGCGGTACCGCTTGACCGTAGTTACCGGTTCCCCCCCCGCGCACTGTCATGGGGATGTTAAGTTTAACGCACACGCTGATCAGCGCCTTTAACTCGGTTTCATCCTTTGGGCGCACCACTAAATCGGCTTTTTTATCTATCAACTGTGGCGTCAAGAGTGGACTAAACCAGTAAAAATCTTTAGACAGACGCTTGATGTTTACTTTTGAGGTTACCCATTCAAGCTCAGGTAGTTGAGATTGCAGCGCACCGAGCGTTTCAGTTGATGTCATTAGTCAATACCATGTTAAATAAAGAAGAAGTTCTGCTTATGCCTCGCTTTCGTGCCAATGGCCTATAGTTAGCCTTGATAGAATGGACATACTTGTAAAGAGGATTATCCCAGTTAGTGATATCAGTACTAGCGCGGCAAACATACGAGGAATATTTAATTGATAACCAGACTGCAGGATCTGATAAGCAAGCCCTGTGTTAGCGCCTCCCGTCCCGGCCACAAATTCGGCAACCACGGCGCCTATCAATGCTAACCCGCTGGCAATACGCAGTGCGGCGAAGAAATAAGGGAGCGCCGATGGCACCCGTAGCCGCCAAAGCGTTTGCCTGCGATTGGCACGGCACAGTTGAAAATAGGCCAATAGGTTAGGTGAAACGCTCCTTAGACCCAGTGTGGTGTTAGAAATGATGGGGAATAAAGCGACAAGTGAGGAGCAAACCACCAGCGCGAGCGTCGTGTTCTGGATCCAGATGATAATTAAAGGCGCAATAGCCACCACTGGTGTCACTTGTAGCAGCACCGCATAAGGGAAAAGGGCAGTCTCTAAAGTGCGACTTTGTACAAAGCCGAAAGCGATTAAAACGCCAACGATAATCGCGAGTAAGAATGAGGTGAGGGTGATTTTTAGTGTGTTTAATAGCGCCGCTCCGAGGAGCTGCCAATCGCTGATCAGCGTTTGCGCTACCACCAATGGTGACGGGAAGAGGTACTCGGGTACCTGACCAAGTACCACTGTGCCCTGCCACAATAACAGTAGCAAAACAGCTATGACAGCAGGCACAAATACACGACGAAAGCGTTGGTGGCGCCATAGCGGCAGTACACTAATCATACCTCGTCCTCCGTGCCAGCAGCTGCGACCAAATGTTCATGTAATTGCATGGCGTACTCACTGAACCTTGTACTCATACGAAATTCGGCTTGGCGTGGATAGGGTTCATCGATACTAATATCTGCGACTATTCGACCAGGGCGAGCAGCCATGACGATGATGCGCTCTGATAGAAATACCGCCTCATGAATGGAGTGAGTTACGAACAGAACGCTCAGGGCGTTTTTTTGCCACAGATCGAGTAGATCCCCATCAAGTTTAAAGCGGGTAATTTCATCAAGCGCACCGAAAGGCTCATCCATAAGCAGCAGATCAGGTTTCACCACCAGGCTGCGTGCTATAGACACCCGCATTTGCATACCGCCCGATAGCTCACGCGGCAGGGCGTTGGCGAATCGCGTCAGTCCTACCAGTTCAAGCACCTGCTCAACCCGCGGCTTGATCTCCGTTTTGGCCAACCCCTCAAGCTCTAACGGCAGGCTTACATTCTTTCGCACACTGTGCCAGGGAAGCAGCGATGCCTCTTGGAATACGAACGATAAAGAGTGATTGCTTTTATGCAGTTGATGGTTAGGTTTATTCCACAGCAGGAGGCGACCATCTGATGGTTCGCTAAGCCCGGCAACCATCTTCAGCAAGGTGCTTTTCCCGCAACCGGAAGGCCCTAACAGAGTGACGAACTCTCCTTCACGAATACTCAGGTCGATGGGCATCAGCGCACGGATGCCGTTGGGGTATACCTTCTCGCAGGAAAGTAGCGCTATCGCAGTTTCTGCGGCTACCTTTTCCGTTGCTGCGCCCGCTTGGCCGATGGCACTCATGGCAGCACCGGATTGGTCGTCACAAACTCAGTGGTATAGACCTCGGCAAGGGATAACTTATCCGCCTCGATCAGTCCATTTTCCACGGCCATTTCCCAGGTGCCCTGCATCCGCACATCGGTAATCACGCCAATGCCTTGGGTTTGCGCATCGACACCCGTTAATATCCCGCTAGCGCCCAGCTGCTCCAATGCATAGGCCAGTTGCTCATCACTCATATCAGGGTTTTCCGCCTGGATAAGTGTGTTGCCTGCGCTGGAATCGGCTAAATAGTTTTTCCACCCCTGCATGCTAGCTTCTACAAAGGCCTGTACCTGTTCGGGGTGTTCGGCAATGACATCGTCGCGGCAAGCAATCGAATTACCATAAGGCGGGTAGCCCTCTTGGCCTAAAGAAAACACCTTGTAATCAGCACCTGCCTGCATCATGGCGAACGGCTCGGAACTCATATAGCCTTGTTGCGCAAGCGAGTGATCGGCCATAAAGGGCTGAATATTGAAGGTATAGGGGCGGCTCATTTCATCAGTAAAACCGTACTGACTCTTCGCCCACGGCCACCATGAGGAGTGGGCGTTTGAGGAGATCAGTACAGTGCGCCCCTTAAGCTCGGAAAGCTCATTTATATCGCTGTGGGTGATGATAACGGTAGGGTCGAATTGAAAGCTGCTCGCCACCATGGTCATTGGGATTCCTTGCGTGCGAGCCAGCATGGTGCCGATATCATCATGAATAATGCAGTGTGCCCGGCCCGCCGCGAGCAACTGCACCGAGTTGATTTGAGGTCCCCCCATGCGGATCGTTACCGCTAACCCTTTTTCAGCGTATAGGCCTTCTGCCTTGGCCTGGTAAAAACCGCCGTGCTCCGCTTGGGCGTACCAGTTGGTAGTGAAAGTGAAGGGTATGGGGGGGGCGCTTTGGGCAACGGTGTAACCACTTATTGCTAAAGCCACGAGGAGTGTAGAGTAAGTCAGCCAACGATGGTGCTTCTGCTTTACGTGCATATTGCTTCTCCAGTATTAGTGATGATGAAAGGGCTTACATTACGAATGTGACTCGATATGGCCTGAGTGGTGGCTACGCCCCCAGGATTGTTCGTTGCGCACAGCCCAGTGGGCTTGGTGTACCTCTGTAAAGGCTTGAGCCCACTGAGACGCCAACTGCTCTAGCAGTTGCGCGCCCTGCTCGGGGGTTGCGGGAGTGGGGTCACCGATAACCCCTGTCGAACCGAAATCTCGCGCTACCCAGGCGGCTACCGGACGAGTCTTTGATAGCGTTGGGCAAGGAGAAAGAGACGGGTAGCATGACTTTGCCCGATTCATATGCAGTGTTGCTGGTGCCAACTGCATTAAAATGGCGGTTTCGCCGTGCCCTGCGTGCATCGCACACTGACTCTCCTCTTCGGACATAAAGCTAGTGTCATGGGGGACGCTCCACGCCGAGCGAGCAATGATCATGAAATCACCGTGACGCAATCGTAGCTCTCGAGCTGCCATTTCCAGTGGCTGGGGCTGGCCGCCATGGGCATTCACCATAATTAGCTTACGAAAACCAGCGCGATAAACCGACTCACCTATTTCTTGAATGGTATGCAGAAAAACTTCACCCGTAAGCGTCATCGTGCCTGGGAAATGCAGATGCTCATCTGATTTACCGTAGGTGATAGGAGCAAGCGCATAGGCGGGTACGCTTGAGGGAAGTTTCTCCAATGCTTTGCCGACAACGCCAGCCGCAATAATGGCATCAACCGCGCACGGCATATGAGGGCCATGCTGTTCGATGGCGCCAACCGGCAGCACGATGACGACATTGGCTTTATCTTCTACAGCATCAATATCGGTCCAGGTTAAATAGGGGAGAAAACGCTGAGCAGGTATATATCCGTGTAGCATCATAGATTCCTATTACCGTCAAGCGGCAGGTAGGCGGTGGCTTCTACTTCAACCAGTACTTTCTCGTTTGGTAACATAGCGCTTACCTCGACGATGGTGGAAATAGGGGGGGTATCAGGAAAGAAAAGCGCGCGGACTTGACTGTAATAAGGAAAATGGTCGAGATTGCGAAAGTACTGAACGAGTTTAAATACATCGCTCATTTGCCCCCCCTCCCGCTCAATTATGTGTTGGATGGAATCAAGCACATACCAGCTTTGGCTGAGGATTGCCCCCTTTTTAATATCGCTTGAAAATTCACCCGTACGTCCTATTTTGTCTGCCACCTCACCGGGTATATCATCAAAGCTAGATATCACTAGGTGGCGAGTAGGGTCGACGGCAATGACTCCAGATAAAAAGATAAAGTCACCTACTCGCTTACTGGCGGCATAGCGCGCTAAAGGGGCACCTTTAACAGGGTTATCTGTCATGAACGGCTCCAAGGAGTATCGTGGGGATAAAAGAGTGTTGTCGCGATAGGGCAGGTTCCTATATGCAACCTTATACGCTTTAAATCGCTGGGCCAGCACCACGGAGAGTCTGTGTCAAAGAGTATCCACTCTTGAGTCGGCTCCTTATTAGACGACGCTAGCTGACCATCAAGTCCTATGGTGGAACAAATAGCTTGCGACCAAGTATCAAAGGCATCCTCTAAGTGAGCGCTGAGAACGCCTAGGCGCAGTATTTCAACGGGGTCGTAATTGCCAAAGGGATAAAAAGCGTCCTGCACGTTATCGCTGCCTAAAAGGCAATTAATGCCGCGCGCATGAGCCTCTTTTAATAAGGTTAGGCCGCGCTTACGCGGCGTGTGACCAGGGTGGGCATCTTGAAGGAAAAGATTACTGGTTGGTAACATTAAAAAGGTGATGGGTTGTTTTGCAGCACGCTCTAGCAGCCCAACCGCATAGTGGTATTCTTTATTAGCTAGCGAGCAGAGGTGGCCACAAACGATTCGCCCACAAAATGGCTCGGTGCGTGCTTCGAGGACGTCCAGTAAGCACTCGAGCCCCTTGGACTCACGTGAAAGCTCTTCATCTATATGTAGATCTAAATCGACTCTCCACTCAGCGGCTAGCTCTACCAAGTTGCGCATAGCGCTGGCGTTAAAGTTACTACTATGAATAAAAGCGCCCATCGCTGCATCTGTACTGGCAGCGACCTGTTGCACTATAAAAGATGCCTTATGGATATCCTCAAGTATGCCAAGTGGCACAAGCGCAACTCGCTGTAGACGTATTTTGTGCTGCCAGCGGGCTCTTTGCTCAGCCAGCAAAGACCAAGCCAACGGAATTTCAGTTGGCTCACTCCAATCCACATGACTCCGTATCAGTCGCGTACCGGCCTGATACGCTTGGTTAAGTGCGCGTTCGCTGCGGGCCGTTAAATCTGCATGGCTCCAGTGCATATCCTGATCGGCACGCATCGCTGATATCGCGTTTAGTAGGCCAGGTTGTAAAGCGCCTAGACGTTGACGGGTATAGGTTTTATCCATATGCACATGGGGATCGATCAAGGGTGGCAGCACTAGCCGCCCTCCTAGGTCGAGCGCGCCGGGCTGTGCACTATCGCCTTCTTGCATCGGGCAGGGCGGCGCAAAAGCACCACGCTCAACTCGCACGGTTGCCCGCTGGGACTGGCCAGCTTGCTCAGGCCAGGACAAAGGTAGATACCACCTGGGCAGGCGCATCCCAGTTATAAGGGTTAGCGAGGCGTGCATCATAGCTCCAACGTAAGGCGTTCAGAGCGGCAGCTTCCGCAACAAAGGGCTATGTATTCGCGGCGATCATCCTCGTCAAGGCATTGGTCGCGGTGAACCGGCTCACCATCGCTCCAGGGCACGACACAACTACCGCAAATACCTTGTTCGCAAGCACTCTCGACATAGATACCCGACTGCTTAAGCGTGACCAACATTGAATTGCCAGCTTCAACCTGAAGCGTGCGATCACTTTCACTAAGATAGAGTTCGAATCCTTTAAAGACTTGCTTCTCGTTAGCGCTAAAGCGCTCTTCGTGCCAGCAATTTTTGGGTAAGTGACAACACTGGGCGCTAACCCGCTTGATAAGCCCTTCAGGGCCACAACAGTAGACATGTGTCCCAGTTGGCAGTTTGTTGAGGTATGCCGCTACATCCAGTGCCTGCCGTGGGTTCCGGCAAATCTCAACCGGCCAGCTGCTGTGCATAAGCAGCTCTTTAAAGGGCAGCTCAACCACGCTGGGTGCGGCCACTAAAAGAGTAAAGGGGCGTCTCTCAGCGCTGAGCTGGTAGGCCATGGCAATTAACGGTGTTAAACCAACGCCACCTCCAACCAGCAAGTGGTGGGGGGCATCCTCAGATAACTCAAACACGTTACAAGGCGGGCTTACTTTTAATTGCACACCTTGTTGAGCAATCTGGTATAAGGCTTTCGATCCGCCCCGGCCTTCGGGTTCAAGCTTTACCGCTATTTCATATCGACGACGATTGGCGGGGTTGCCACAGAGAGAATAAGCACGCTGAAATTGGTCATTGATTTGTACATAAATGTGAGCACCGGCAGTAAACGGCGGCAGTATGCTTCTATCGGCCCGTTGTAAATGTAGGCTAAGAATTTGCGGCGCTAACAGCTCTCGTTTAGTTACCGTGAGAAATTCAAAGTCTGAAGAGGGCATTTTTTGACCATTTAGTTTGTACACATGGTCAACCTAAATGCATTAAGCGTACCAACTTGCAGTATATACTGCGAAAAACCCGAAGCCTAAGCGTTCAGATCCTCCTCAGGAGAAATGCCACAGCCCAAAAGTGTAAAGGTAATCAGCTCTTGCTCGATTTTCTTTTGAGTCTCTGGAGCTTGCAAAGGCGATTCCAATAATAGCTCAGCCTGCATCGTATAGTCTGAGTAGTATTGAGTGAGCGCCCAAATATGCATGATCAGGAGCCTCCCATCGAGGGGGCGCATCTCGCCGTTATCGACCCACTTTTGGATATTGATAACTTTGGCATGAGTGTTGGTAATGGATTGCGGCCAGTATTTCTCTAACCTCTTGCCACCACTTAAAATTTCCAGGGTAAAGATGCGTGAAAGTTGAGGGTTGTCTAGTGCAAATTTGAACTTAAGCCGAACAAATTCGGACAATGCTTCACGTGGTGTTAGTTCGGGGTTTTCATCAAAGCTAAAAAAGCTGCTCCAGCTGTCGAGCACTTTACCCAGCACCTGAGCATAAAGTACCTCTTTATCCTCGATGTAGTAATGCAGTTGTGACTTCTTGAGTTGGGCTCTCTCTGCAATCGCTTGCGTAGAAACACCCTGGTAACCATGTTGACTAAATTCAGTGATGGCGGCATCAAAAATTTTATCCATTATCTCCTTACGGCTTTGTTTGGAGCGGACGGTTCGTTGATCAATTTTTGCCACTTTTGCACCATATTTGTGAAATAGTAAGTCTGATTGCACTGCAATGAAGTGAAGTTTCTATAATACACCGCTGGAAGCACTTGTCGGTCTGTCAGTGGTCAGCTTTTTTAATATGGGTAGACTCAACCAGTCAGCGTAATACCTCTGCTAGCCTGGATTTCTCATAGTACCTCAGCCAGTACCGCACTCAGGCTGTAACACCGCTAAACACCTACTGGCTCGACTTACATCGGCTACTTTTT
>NZ_JBNNIW010000016.1:0-83651 GCF_050269715.1 Halomonas sp. NPDC076908
AACGACGGCACAGTGCTATAGGGATGATCAGCCCAGAGGCGTTTGAAGTCCGAATGATCGCTTAAACGAGTGTCCACTGTTGCTGGGTAAGATCAGGCTACTTAATTAGTCGTCCACGTAGCGGCTATTATTTACACCCTGACTACAACGATCCGCAATTAGCGCTTAATTCATCTTTAAATGCATTAACTGAAAGAAGTGACGACACATTAACTGCACCAAATTGGCACAAACGTATTGTTCAACGCCCCACTAACTATCAAGGCATTCTTAAACCGGGTAATTGGACCGAGTACGCGTATCCATTTATTTACGGGCAGTTAGACACTCGACTTTTTCCGCTCGCCCAGTGGCGTGACGTATCCCGACGTTTATTAAGTTCACAGCGCGATAAGCCATGGCTGCGAGATCGTATTGATCAGGATGACCCATTACTCATTGAGCAACTGCGCAAACGTATTTTGCCGCGTCGGGGTATTTTCGCTCGACCAGAGGAGATCCTCATCACCATGGGCACGCAAAATGCGCTCTACTTGATTGCGCAACTGCTGTGCCATCGAGGGACGCGCGTTGCTTTAGAGTCGCCCGGTTATCGCGAAGCAATGAATGTGTTTTCCCACCGCGGTGCCCACCTGCAATTCCAGGCGGTGGACGCTGAAGGTATGCGTCTGGAGAACACCCAGCAGTGTGACTATCTCTATGTGATGCCCAGTCATCAGGTGCCGACGGGCGTCACCATGAGCCGGGCCAGGCGTGAAGCCCTGCTGGCACAACTACCCCATCGCGACCAAATTGTGATTGAGGACGACTACGACGCCGAAATTCACGGCGATCAATTCGCGCTACCGGCACTTAAAGCCAGTGCGCAAAGTGCACGTATTATTTATATGGGCAGCTTATCCAAAGCGCTCTCACCTGGGCTGCGCATGGGCTACGTGGTGGCGGATCCTGAGTTGATTGATGAGCTACGCGCACTACGCCGCATGATGTACCGCCACCCGCCCGCCGCGTTGCAGCACCAGCTAGCGCAATTTATTTCCCAGGGCTATTACGAGCGCTATTTAAAGCTACATGTGGAAGAGATTGATCGTCGGCGGGATGCGATGCGGCTTGCGATTGATCAGGCATTACCTGGCTGTCGGAGCCATAGCAGTAGTCGCTCCAGCGCCTTCTGGATGGAAGCAGATGCTAGCATCGATACCCAGCGCCTTGCCTGGCACGCGGCTCAACGAGGCGTGCTCATCGAACCTGGCTTTCAGCACTTCTTCGATGCCGCCCCACCGCGACGCTTTTTCCGCTTAGGATTTGGCGCCATCGCGATGGAGCGAATCGACCCAGGCATACAGCGCCTGGGTCTTGCCTACGATAACGTTTTAAGCACTTAGGCTTGTTATCAGGTAGATGAAGCGTAGCTTTCAAAAATAGTTTTCAAACACGCGATCCAAGATTGCCAAGCCCTCTTCTACTTCGTCCGCTGTCACAATACACGGCGGCACAACGTGAATGCGATTTTCGACAGTGAAGACCAGCAGGCCGTTCTCCATCAGCTGCTGTTTTAGTTTTAGCACTTCAGGCCCGGGCAGGGGCGTTTTACGCACGGGATCACTGACCAGTTCTAGGGCGTGAAATACACCCAGGCCGCGCCAATCGCCAATGACTGCGTGGCGCTCAGCCAATTGCTTAAGGCCTTCCGCTAGCGGGCCGTTACCTATTTTGTCAGCATTCTTTACGATGCCCTCTTCTTCCATAGCGTCCAGCGTGGCGACAATCGCCGCCATCGCTAGCGGATGGCCAGAATAGGTTAGCCCGCCAACAAAAAAGTGGTCATCAAAGTAACGGGAGATAGGCTCTGAAATAATCACCCCACCGGCGGGCACGTATCCGGAGTTAACCCCTTTGGCAAAGACAATTAAGTCGGGTGCCATGTCGTAGTGTTCAAAGGCAAACCAGCGGCCCGTGCGGCCAAAACCAGCCATCACTTCATCGAGAATCAGCACGATGCCAAACTCATCGGCGAGCTGCCTGACACCCTGTAAATACGCTTTGGGAGGTAATAAGACGCCAGCGGTACCGGGAATAGTTTCCAGCAAGATAGCGGCGACCGCCTTGGCACTTTCGCACTCAATCACCCGGCGCAAATGGGTCAATGCCCGCTCACACTCTTCATCCTCATCTCGCGCCCAAAACTCGCTGCGATAAAGGTAGGGGTTAAAGAAGTGAACATGCCCGCTGGCATACTCATTAGGCACCCGCCGCCAATCGCCGGTAGCGGCAATCGCTGATCCGGTATTGCCGTGGTAGGAGCGGTAAGCAGAAAGGATTTTTGTTCGCCCAGTAAAAAGCCGCGCCATGCGGATGGCGTTTTCATTGGCATCGGCACCCGCATTGGTAAAAAACACCTTACTGAAACCAGCAGGCGCTTTGGCGATAATCCGTTTGGCCGCCTCGCCACGGGCTAAGTTGGCATGGGCGGGGGCAATGGTGCACAGACTAGCCGCCTGATCCTGAATCGCGCTCACCACTTTAGGATGCTGATGGCCGATATTGGTATTGACGAGCTGGCTACTAAAATCTAAATAGGTTCGCCCGGCATAGTCCCACACTCGACACCCTTGCGCGCCTGCGATCACCATAGGATCTAAACTGCCTTGCTGTGCCCAGGAGTGGAACACATACTGTCGATCCAGGCCGTGTACATAAGTATTATCCACATCACTTAGCGGTGGATGTGAGGCCGCAATATTGGTATTCATAGCAAGCACCTTATAAATCCGGTAAGAAATAGTGTGCTTGCCAGCCTAGTGAGTTCGCCCCCTTGGGCCATAGGGCCAGTATTGATACATCCCCAGGACAGCGTATGTCACATTTGCTAACGCCATCTGGCCCTAAACGCATCCGCTGAGGTTGCTTACAGTAGTGCAACCTTGGGCGCCATCGTCTTATAAAACGTTAATTAATACGGAGATATCGCAATGCCTAGTGTACTTATCACAGGAGCTACGTCAGGGTTCGGGAAAGCGGCGGCCCAGCGGTTTGCCAAAGCAGGCTGGTCGTTGATTCTCACCGGCCGCCGTCAGGAGCGTTTAGATGCACTGGAAAAAGAGCTAAGCCAACAAGTGCCCGTGCTGACCATAGCATTGGATGTACGCGACAGTGACGCGGTGACAACTGCTATTAGTGGCCTGCCAGAAGCCTTTCTACCGCTGACGTGCCTAATTAACAATGCTGGGTTGGCGCTCGCACCGGAACCGGCGCAAAAGGTGGCGCTGCAGGATTGGCATACGATGATCGATACCAACATTACCGGGTTGGTCAACGTCACTCACGCGGCCTTGCCACTACTGCTCAAAAACAGTGAAGGCGCGAGCATTCTCAATCTTGGTTCTGTTGCGGGGCAATGGCCCTACCCAGGCGGCCATGTGTATGGAGCATCGAAAGCGTTTGTTCAGCAGTTTAGCTACAACCTGCGCTGCGACCTGCTCGGCACGGGCGTCCGTGTGACCGATCTGGCCCCTGGCATGGCGGAAACCGAGTTCACCCTGGTCAGAACCAAAGGCAATCAGGCTGCTTCCGATGCGCTTTATCGCGGCACGTCACCCCTCCAGGCGGAAGATATTGCCGAGCAGCTTTTCTATCTGGCTACGCTGCCATCGCATATCAATATTAATCGCCTTGAAATCATGCCAGTGCGTCAGGCATGGTCAGCGTTTGCGATTGACCGCGATCCGGCTTAAGCCAGCGTTTCCTAAAGCGAATCGTTTATTGAAGCGGCACCAGCACCTTTAGCGCCTCAAGCCGAAGGTGCTCAGTCAGCCCTGAGAGGAGCGTTCCACCATTGCGCCAGTAGTGCCAATAGAGTGGAACCTCGATGAATCGTTCGGGGAATAAATCGACTAACTCACCGCGCTTTAGCGCCTCTTCAACCTGTAGTTCGGGGGCTAATCCCCAGCCCAGGCCACCTTGCATAAGCCGTACAAAGCCTTCAGAAGAGGGACACAGGTGGTAGAAGAAGTCATCTGTTGCACCAAGCGCGGCCAGATAGCGGTGCTGTAGCTGATCATCGGCGCCGAAGACAATGGCCGGAGCACGCAGCAGCGCATCAACATTAAACCCCTTTGCAAAATAGTGCGCCATAAAGGCAGGGCTTGCTAATGCTCGATAGCGCATTGCCCCTAACAGTAAGCTCCGCGTGCCAGCCACCGGCTGCTCTGCAGCACACACACAGCCAGCTACTTCACCAGCCCGCATCCGTTTTAGTCCAACTTCCTGGTCTTCAACGACTAGCTCGAGCAATACATGATGCCGGGTACAAAATTCTCCTACTGCCGCTCCCCACCATGTCGCCAAACTATCGGCATTGATTGCAATGCGTAAACGTTCCGGGGCTCCTTCATCCAAGCCAGGCACCTGAGCCTGCAAGTCACGCTCCAGCAGACGCACCTGCTGCACATGGTTGAGAAGCCGTTGGCCAATGTGCGTCGGCAGAGGCGGCGTGGCGCGAATCAGCACAGGCTGTCCAACCCGGGCTTCCAGCAGTTTGATCCGCTGTGACACTGCTGACTGAGATAACCCCAATAGTATGGCGGCACGTTCAAAACCGCCCTGCTCTACCACGGCGGCCAACGCAGCTAACAGCTTATAGTCGAGCAATTAGTTCTCCTAATGATGCATCAGCATTATTCGTTTTTCTTATACATTGGATTTGAGCAAACTGCCACTTCATCAAACGTTATTACGCAGCTCAACGGTATAGATTAAAAGGAATAAAACATGTGGCAGAGTTATAGCAACGGTTTGCTGTTGTCTATTGGCTTGATTATGGCGATCGGTGCTCAGAATGCGTTCGTGCTATCGCAAAGCCTGCGCCGCGAACACCATATAGCGGTGGCATTGCTGTGCATTGTTTGCGATAGCCTGCTAATAACCGCGGGCGTCTTCGGCTTAGCCAGCTTATTAGCGCAGAACCCACTACTGCTTGCTATCACGCGTTGGGGTGGGATCGCGTTTTTACTTTGGTATGGCACTCAAGCGCTACGGCGCGCCTATCGTCCACAGGCGCTTCAAGCCAACCAAGGGGAATCACGTACGCTTTTCGCGGTGCTGATGGCGGCCTTAGCCGTCACGCTGCTAAACCCACATGTATACCTGGATACTGTGCTGCTTATTGGGTCACTGGGTGCCCAGCAGCCCATACCTGGCGCTTACGCCTTGGGGGCGGCCAGTGCGTCCTTCATCTGGTTTAGCACACTGGCCTTGGGCGCTGCTTGGCTCGCGCCATGGCTTTCGCGCCCATTCACTTGGCGACTGATCGATATTGGCGTCGCCGTAATGATGTTTGCCGTCGCCGCGCAGCTATTAACGGGGGCGCTTTAGCGCATCTCAGCTTCACCCTACTGAGTGCGAGAAATGCGGGTCTTCGTTCACAATCTCCGACTCTCCAACACGCCAATCACTTCTGGCACGGCTAGGGTGGTGTCATCGATAGAGGAATAGAGCGCATGCACCGCGCCAGCAACCCCGCGCTCTACCCCGAGTTCATTGGTCATCGTGTGATAGTAACCAAGATCTTTGCTGGCATTGGCAACGCTAAACTTAAAGCCCGAAGGGTCGTTGTCAGCGATATAGGGGCGCAGTCGCTCAAGCACAACGCCACCGCCACCACCAGCGCCAAGCACTTCTAACAACGCCGTATCGCTGATGCCTGCTTTGCGAGAGGCAGCCGTAGCTTCGGCCAATACTGCCGAGAAACCTAAAGAGACGAAGTTATGCAGCAGCTTAAGGGTATGCCCCGCCCCTACATCTCCCGCATGGGCAATATTTTCAGCAAAGCCCTGTAGTAGCGGCAGCGTTTCATCAAACAGCGCTTGAGGGGCGCCAACAATCAAGTTAAGCCGCCCTTCCGCCGCTTCTTTGGGCGTGCGCGTCATCGCCGCATCCATAAAGCGCCCGCCAGCGTCAGTCACTTTGGCGGCGACTTTTTCCGTTGAACTAGGCAAAGCGGTAGAGCAATCTACCACCACACAACCGGGCTTTAATCCTTCCAACACACCGCTGGGTTCAAACAGCACCGCTTCTACCTGGGGCGAGCCAGTGACGCACAGAATCACCACGTCACTCTTCTGCGCCACATCCCGGCCTGAACTAAGTGCGGTGGCACCAGCGGCCACCAGGTCTTGCACTGGTTGGTTACCCGGGTGTTCAAGAAAACATACTTGATGGCCGGCACGCAGCAAGCTGCTGGCAATCCCATGGCCCATCAAACCGACACCGACGATGCCTACTTGTCGTACTGTTGTCATTGTTGTCTCCGTAAAGGTGAAGCGTCCGTTAATGTTTAATCGCGATGGTTTTAATCCGCGTGTAGCTACGCAGGCCTTCAAAGCCCTTCTCTCGACCATGGCCGGAGCGGCCAACGCCACCAAAAGGTAGCTCAACACCACCTGCAGCGCCGTAGTTGTTGATAAATACCTGGCCACTGCGAATGCCTTTGGCTAAGCGTAACTGACGCCCACCATCTTGGGTCCAGATGCCTGCGCACAGGCCAAAGTCGGTGGCATTAGCGAGTGCAAGGGCATCGGCTTCATCCTCAAACACCTGCACCACCAGTACCGGCCCAAACAGTTCTTCGCGCAGCACTTCATGCCCGTCAGGAATATCAGTCAACAGTTGAGGCAGCACAAAGTGGCCGCCAGGCGGTGCGCTCTGTGCACGCTCGCCTATCGCTGCGACGCGAATACCGTCGGCTTTGGCCGCCGACAAACGCTCTCCCAATTTGGCTTTTTGACGCGCATTGATCAGTGGCCCGCAATCGGCATCGGCTTCGCCTGCATCACAGCGCAACGCAGCAAAGCGCTCACAAAGATTGGCCACCACGCTATCAGCGATTTCACGCTGCACCAACAGGCGACTACCCGCCGAGCAGGTCTGTCCGGCGTTCTGAATAATGCCACGCACGACTGCGGGAAGCGCTGCATCAAGATCCGCATCGGCAAACACGAGTTGAGGCGATTTTCCACCTAGCTCCAACGTTACCGGCACATGGTGCTGGGCGGCAGCCTGAGCGACATGGGTGCCGGTCTCAGGTGAGCCGGTGAAGGAAAGATGATCAATCTGGGGGTGAGCGGCAAGCGCTGCGCCCGCTTCATAACCAAGTCCTGGCACAACATTGAGCGCACCAGCAGGGAGGCCATGGCTCACCGCCAGTTCTGCCAAGCGCAGCACGCTCAAACAGGCATCTTCGGCGGGTTTAAGTACCACGCAGTTACCTGCCGCCAGCGCGGCAGCCACGCAGCGCCCAAAAATTTGCGATGGATAGTTCCAGGGAATAATTTGCGCACACACGCCGTAAGGTTCGCGCAGCGTCATTACCGCAAAGTCATTTTCAAAGGGAATCGTTTCACCGTGGAGTTTATCCGCTGCTCCGCCGTAAAAGCGGAAGTAGCGAGCACAGGCGGAAATATCGCTCTTGGCCTGAGTCATGGGTTTGCCGGTATCAGCACACTCAAGCTGCGCTAGCTGCTCGTGGTGTGCTTCGATCACCTCCGCAAAGCGCAGCAGCCATTCGCTACGTTGCCGAGCAGCCCAACTGGCCCACTCGCCTAACTCACCGGAAAATGCTTGCCGTGCTGCCTGTACCGCTGCATCGACGTCTTCCGCTTGGCTGCGTGCAATACGCGCCAAGGGCTCACCAGTGGCAGGTGCCTCTACCTGTAGCGTTGCGGTTGTCGCTAGCCACTCTCCCGCAATAAGCGCCTGCTGTGGTGGCAGGGTCAACGCGTGTGACATTTCGCACTCCTTTGTTGTGTTTATTTTGATAACTTAAAAGTCCATTCATCTAACCATAGAAGATATTCACCAGCCCCATCGATATCCACGGCATATAAGTAATCGCCATTAGGCAGGCCAGCACTACCAGTACAAAGCGCACCAGCCATGGCAGCATTTGATCAATCGATATTTTAGCGACCGCACAGGCTGCAAATAGATTTACGCCCAGCGGTGGTGTGATCATGCCAAGCGCCAGGTTAACGACCATTACCAAGCCAAAGTGGACGGGGTGAATACCGAACTGAATAGCTATCGGCGTTAGGATCGGCGCCAGCACTAGAATGGCGGCAGACGTCTCGATAAACATGCCGACAATTAACAGCAGCGCATTGACCACTAGCAGGAACATCATCGGATCATCAATGGTGTTGGTCACCAACGCGGCAATGTGCGCAGGTAGCCCCGTGCGGCTGAGCAGAAAGCTGAACAGTGAGGCGGCGGCAATAATCAGCATCACCGCTGCGGTGGAAATTACGCTTTGGCGAAAGATTGGCCACATATCGGCCATTTTCAGCTCACGGTAGTAAAAGCCACCGACGATTAAGGCAAAGAACACCGCCACGGCCGATGCTTCGGTGGGGGTAAAAATACCGCCATAAATACCACCAATGACCACCACTGGCATCAGCATCGCCACCCAGGCACGCTTCACCGAAATCATAAAACCGGTGCTGTCTTTATAGTCATCCTTACCGTAGCCACGAATCTTGCAAAACAGGTAGAGGAAGATGATCAGCGCACAGCCAATCAATATGCCGGGGCCAATGCCCGCCAGAAACAGCTGCCCTATAGAGGTGTCGGTACTAACGCCATACAGAATCAACGGAATCGAAGGAGGAATCAGCACGCCCAACTCAGCAGATGACGCCTGAATGGAGGCTGCTAACGGCTTGGGGTAGCCATGCTTGACCATCGCGGGAATCAGGATGGCGCCGATGGCAAAGGTGGTTGCCACACTGGAACCGGACACTGCCGCAAACATCATGCAGGTGAGGACACAGGACATCGCCAACCCGCCCTGCACTCGCCCAACGATGGATTTGGCCAAGTCGACCAGTCGCTGCGATATCCCGCCTGCTGCCATCAGGTTACCGGCAAGAATAAAAAACGGGATTGCCATCAGCGGAAATTTATCGATGCCGATAAACATCTGCTGCGGCACTAACAGCAGCGGCAGGCGGGTAAAGAATTCGATGCCAATAATCGACGCCAAGATAATGGATATGGCAATCGGCACACCGAAGGTAAATAGAATGATCAGCGACAGGCCTATCACCATATTCATGGCCGCGGCCCTCCTTTTGTCAGTTGACTGTCGCCTAGGAGTTCTGTATCCAAAAGCTCTGCCTCAGGGCTTATCTCGCTGTTTTCTGGCCCCACCTTTTCACGCCCGCTGAGCTGCGCTAGTAGCCGCGCAATCACGGCGACAATCGCAAAACTGGCCCCAGTCGGGATGGCCGCATAGGCCCATGCCATCGAGATATTCATCCCCGACATGGTTTGATTGCTTACCCGCATGGTCATTTGAATGCCGTAATGGATCAGTACGCCAAGAACCAGCAGGCAGCACGCCACAATGGCGACTTCTAATAGCGTTATAAAACGCGCTGGCACCACTTTATAAACCACCTCCACCGCCATCATATAACCGCCCCGAAAGGTGGCGGCGGCAGCCATAAACACACACCAGATCATCGCCGCGCGGGAGGCGACTTCTGTCCAGGTAGAAGGAGCGTTAAACACAAAACGGGTAAGCACCTGATAAAAGCTGAGCGTGACCGATATCGCCAGCATGGCGACGGCAATCAGCATCGCAAGCCGAGTTAACTGATGCTCCAAACGAAGAAATACCGCTAGCATAATATGTCACCGTACCAAAGCGGTCTCCGGCGTTGCCGGAGACCAAGGTGGGGAAGCACTCGACAGTGTTACTTAACAACCGCTGGCTGTTTCTTGAATGCGTTCAAGCATTTCCGTGCCGTACTGCGAGGTGAATATCTCGTAGGCGGGCTCCACCGCTTCTTGGAAGGGTGCAATATCGATATCCGTTTTTACTGTCATGCCGTTCTCTTCCAGTAGCGCCACCCCTTCACGCTCCAAGCGTGATACCTCTTCACGGGTCGCCTCGGCAGACGCCGCTGCGGCTTCCATAAACCAGCCACGCTCCTCATCACTCAAGCCGTCCAGCAGAATGGGCGACCCCAGCACGATAGCCGGTGAGTAGACGTGCCCGGTGAGCGAGAGGTAATCCTGCACTTCCCAGAAGTTGGTGGCGACGATGACGGTAATCGGATTTTCCTGGCCATCGACGGTACCCTGCTGAAGCGCGGTGAACAGTTCAGGGAAGGCCATTGGAGTGGGTCTCGCGCCCATTTGGCGGAACGCCTCCTGGTGCACCGCGTTCTCCATAGTGCGCACCCGCAACCCCTCGGCATCTGCGGGGGTGGCAACCTCCCGCTGACTGTTAGTTAGATGACGAAAACCATTTTCAGACCACGCCAAACCCACTAAGTCATGCGCTCCCATTTTTTCCAACAGCTCATCGCCCAGCTCACTATCCAACACACAGCGAGCCTGATCGTAACTCTCAAATAGGAAAGGCAGGTCAAGCACATAGCTCTCAGGCACGAAGTTACCCAGTGGGCCAGTGGAGGTAATGACCACATCGACCGTACCAATCTGCAGGCCTTCAATCATCTCCCGCTCACCGCCCAGCGACCCAGAGGTGTGCTCGGTGACGGTGAACTCCCCATTAGATAGACGTTCGAGTGTTTCTTTAAACGCATCTGCGCCTACCGAGTAGTGCGATGTAGAAGATAAGGTATGGCCTAAACTGACTTCTGTTGCGGCGTGCGCCTGAAGTGCAACACCGACAGTCGCGATACCGCTGATCGCAGCTACTAACGCATGGCGTGTGAGTGTCGGAGTAACGTGTTGCTTGCTCATTTTAGTGCCCTCTTTATGTTGTTGTGAGGGTGGTCATTGGGGGCGACTTATCCAATTGGAGGGGGTCGCCCAGGCAATTTCCTACCGTTTCGGGTAGGAGAGGAAGTCACGACTGTTCAGAAACGAACGCATCAATGATCTGCTTGAAGTTGTCATCGCCTACAAAGCCAAGCTGCTTGGCTTTCGCGGTTTCGAACCGTGCGGGCCAACTCGCCACAATGGCTTCAATGCGTGGGTCGGTTTCATGGCGCACCAGCGAAAGCGCTTTCTCTCCCGCGGCTTCACGCAGTGCTTCCAGCATTGCTGCCACCGTGACGGTGATGCCTGGCAGCATAAAGGCTCGGAAAGGCGCTAGCGCATCACTTGGCACCTCAGCGCCATGAATTAGTGCGTCTACCACTTTGCCTGGTGACATCACAAACATCGCTAGCTCAACAGGTACAGGGCAAATCGCTTCTTCGCCATTCAGCGGTTCGCGCAGAATACTGGAGGCAAAGCTGGAGGCGGCGGCGTTGGGTCGGCCAGGGCGAATAACAATAGTTGGTAGGCGCAGCACTAGGCCATCGATAAGGCCACGGCGGCTGTAATCATTGATGAGCAGCTCACACATGGCTTTTTGGGCGCCGTAGGAGTTTTGCGGATGCAGTGCTGTCATATCATCCAGCACGCCAGGTAGCTCTCCGCCATAGGCTGCCACCGAGCTGGCCATGATGAAGCGTGTATGAGTTAGCGCCTGCGTCCGGCAGCCTTCAAGCAGTGCCCGCGTGGCATCAAAGTTAACCCGCATGCCGAGTTCCAAATCCGCTTCTGCCGCTGAGCTCACCACCGCTGCCAGGTGATAAATAACATCGGGGCGCTGCTCCAATACACTATCCAATGCGTTGGGCTCAGTAATATCCAACGCCATTGATGTCACGGTGACGTTTCCCGCTGCAGGCAGCGGCGCTTCTATCTGATCAATCAGCGTTAGCCGGGTAATCGGCTGCTGACGAAGCTCACCTCGACTCAGCAGTTGTTGCACTAATCGCTGGCCCAGAAAGCCCGCCGCGCCGGTAATGGCGATATGCATTGTTGTACTCCTATACGCTGTTGTTTTTGTTTATTTGCCCTAAGGTTTATCCCTCGATAGTCAGGCCCCAGGGTTCGCCCCATGCCAAACCTGCACGGGTCTCCGCCCTTGGGCGATACTCGCAACCGATCCAACCGGTATAATCAAGCGCGCTTAACCGTTCAAAAATAGCGGGGTAATGCACTTCACCCACATCTGGCTCGTGGCGCTCAGGTACACCCGCGACTTGGATATGGCCAATGGATTTAAACTGGCGTTCAAGATGGCGAATCAAATCGCCATCCATAATTTGGCAGTGGTAGAGATCAAACTGTAGCTTTAGATTTTCCGCGCCGACCTCTTCGAGCACTGCCATGGCCTGCGCTTGGCGGGAGAGAAAAAAGCCTGGCATATCGCGAGTATTGATCGGTTCGATCAGTATCTCTCGGCCAACCTTGGCCGCTTCACTCGCCGCAAAGCGCAGGTTGTGGATATAGGTCGCATGATGGTCAGCTTGAATCGCTGCATCAGCAACTTCGGGTAGCAGTCCCGCCATGGCATGCACACGGGGGCAGTTAAGTGCTTCGGCATAACGCAACGCCTCTACTACCGAATCACGAAACTCGCCCTCTCGGCCTGGCAAGCTCGCCAAGCCTCGCTCACCGGCGTCCCAATCCCCCGGCGGCAGATTAAACAGCACCTGTTCCAGCTGCGTTTCCTGTAACGCATGGCGTAATTCTTCCGGGGAAAACGCATAGGGAAATAGATACTCAACCCCTTTAAACCCCGCCTCTGCAGCGGCAGCAAAGCGGTCAATAAAGGCGTGTTCGTTAAACAGCATGCTGAGGTTGGCGGCTAATCGAATCATGGGGTGCTCTTGTTGTTAAATACGCTGTTAAATTTGTTATTAATCCCGTGGAAAGCGCGCTTCCAGCTCAGCGACTTGCTCCGGCGTTAACCCACGGGGATTTTCCCCGCGCAGCAATAGATAGAGCTTAGCGGTCTCTTCCAACTCTTCCGTAGCATACACCGCCGCTTCGAGGTTTTTCCCCGCCACCACCGGGCCATGATTGGCCAGCAGCACCGCGCTGTGCTTACCTGCTAAGCCTCGTACGGCTTCGCCCAGTTGGGGGTCGCCGGGGATGTGATACGGCACCAGCGGTAACTTGCCTACACGCATGACGTAGTAGGCGGTCAGTGGCGGAATACAGTCGCAGGGATCGACGCCAGGCAGGCATGAGACCGCCACCGAGTGGGTGGAGTGAAGATGCACGATGGCGCCGGACTGCGGGCGCTCGTCGTACATGGCCATGTGCAGGAACTGCTCTTTGGTGGGTTTGTCACCGCTGAGCAGTTGGCCGTTGTTATCCAGATGCGAGATCCGCGCCGGGTCTAGCCGCCCCAGGCAGGCGTTGGTGGGCGTCATCAGCCAGCCGCCATCGTCTAACCGCACGCTGATATTGCCGCTAGAGCCCATGGTCAGGCCACGATCAAACAGCGATTTGCCTAGCGTGCTGATCTCCTCGCGCAGGGTGTTCTGGGGATGGCGATGCAAATGAATACTCATGCCAGCACCTCAAACGCGCGAGTAAAGAAATCCACCCCACCGAAGTTGCCGGACTTTAGCGCCAGCGATAGCGGCGCCTCACGGCCCGCTAGCGGGGCTTGCGTCCAGGGCACACCTGGGTCGATCTGCTCGCCGATGCGCAGGGTGGAAATGCCGAGTGCTGAGACGACGGCACCGGACGTTTCACCGCCGGCGACCAACAGGCGGCCCACGCCTTCGTTGACCAGTGTGACCGCTAGTTGGCTTAATGCTTCTTCAACCAGATGCCCTGCACGGGCCACGCCCAGGTCGGCTTGCGCCGCTTTTACCTTCTCGGGGTCGGCGGAGGCATAGATCAGCACCGGGGCGTTGCTGGATAAGCGTTCCAGGGCAAAGGCCAGTGCCTTCTTCCACTGTTTGTCGCCTTCACTCAGGGCTAACGGATCCAGGGCAAAGCCACCGTCTGGGTGCTTGGCGAGAAAGTCCGCCACCTGGGCCAGTGTCGCCCGTGAGCAACTGCCGGAGAGCACCAGCGCAGCGCCTGACGCAGGCGATAAACGCCCCGGCTCAGTGATCGTCTCCAGCCAGCCCTGGGCACGGTACTGGGCGGGTAGCGCTTGCCCCAGGCCCGAGCCGCCGGTGACTAACGGCATCAAGACGGTGGCGTTGGCTAAGACGTCCAAATCCTGCTCATCCAGGGAGTCGCAGATCACATGGCGAACGCCTTGTTCGGCCAGCGCTGATAAATGCGCGCGGGTGGCCTCAGCGCCCTTTACCAGTACCTGACGGCTCGCCAGACCTACAGCGTGGGATGTTTGACGAGAGAGCACGCGAACCAAATCCGCGTCTTGCATGGGGTTTAGTGGGTGGTGCTGCATGCCGCTGTCGTTCAGTAAGCGATCACCGACAAAAAGATGGCCCTGGTAGACCGTGCGGCCATTGATCGGAAACGCGGGCACCATCACGGTTTGGCGATCCCCCAGGGCTTCGAGAAGCGCATCGGCCACCGGGCCGATATTACCCTGATCGGTGGAATCAAAGGTGGAGCAGTACTTAAAAAACAGCTGTCGGGCGCCCTGTTGGCGGAGCCAATGCAGTGCAGCAAGAGAGTCCGTCACGGCCTCATCCACTGGGCAGGAGCGGGACTTGAGCGCCACCACCACCGCATCAATCTCTCGCAGATCGACCTCTTCTGACGGCACGCCAATCACCTGCAGGCAGCGCATGCCGCCACGCACCAGGTTATTGGCGAGGTCGGTGGCCCCGGTAAAGTCGTCGGCGATGGCGCCAAGCACAATCCCCTTGTGTTGGCTCATTACTCCGCCCCCTCTGCATCGTTGGCCGCTTCTGGCAACGCAATACCCGAGAGGCGCTGATAAACCTTAATCACCGCCGCATCATCTTCGCGGCCAAAGCCTGCGCCGCTGGCGGCAGTAAATTGCTGTAAGGCGCTAGCGGCGATGGGCGTCGAAAGCGCTAACTCGCGACCGGTTTGATGCACGATATTGAGGTCTTTAACAAAGATATCTACTGCCGAAAGCGGCGTGTAGTCACCGCTTAAGATATGCGGCACGCGGTTCTCGAACATCCAGGAGTTACCCGCCGAGTGGGTAATCACCTCATAAATCACCTCGGGGTCGAGCCCCATACGAATGCCCAGCGCCATCGCTTCGGCGGCGGTGGCGATATGTACCCCTGCCAATAGCTGATTGACCAGCTTCATGCTGGAACCAACGCCGGGGGCATCACCGAGGTGATAGACCTTGGCGGCCATGGCATCTAGTACCTGCTGAGCTTTTTTAAACACCTCAGGCTGTCCTGATGCCATCACCGATAGATCACCGCTTTTGGCTTTCGCAGCACCGCCACTAATAGGGGCGTCCAGCATCAACATACCCGCAGCGGATAAACGATCGCCTAGCTGTTTGGCTTGGCTGGGCGCGACCGTGGCACATTGCAAAATTACGCTCTCTGCCGCCAAGTGCGCGACCACACCTTGCTTTCCAAAAAGCACCTCTTCGACTTGCTGACCATTAACTACAATCACCAGCACAACATCGCAGTGCGCGAGTTCTGCTGGCGTCGCGACACTCTTTCCGCCAGCAGCCACAAAGGCTTCTCTCGCACCGGCAGAAATATCGCAACCTGTCACGTCAAACCCGTTATTAAGCAGTACGGTGGCGGTGCCCATACCCATAGCGCCTAGTCCAATTACGCCTATTTGTTGGGATTGCTGTTGATCTTGAATCACCTGCCGCCACCTCACTGTGGTTGAGTTTATTGTTGTGTTAGTCACTATTGTCACAGTACGCATTCATCTTGTTTATCCAGAATGGTAGCGCTGTCATGATAGCGCTACCATTCGTTTTAGATTATTCTCTGCCTAACAACAAGCTGAACATTATGGCCCTGCGACCAATGTCTAAAGACCCCATTAATACCGCTAAACAGCGCCGCCGCTCTGATCAGGTAACGCTAAGCCAAGTCGCGCAGAGGGCGGGGGTGTCGCCGATTACGGCATCGCGAGCACTTAATTACCCTGATAAAGTCAGCGACAGCGCACGGCATAGTGTTTTACAGGCCGTCGAGAGTCTGGGTTACGTACCTAACTTGGTCGCAGGTAGCCTGGCATCCTCCCGTTCACGACTGATTGCCGTGATTGTGCCGTCGTTGATCAATAGCGTGTTTGTAGAAGTCATCAAAGGTCTGCAGGAAACGCTGGAAGCCGAGGGCTATCAGATACTGCTGGGTAATACCGACTATGATCTAGACCGCGAGTATCAGTTGGTGCGCACGTTTCTAGGCTGGTCGTGCTCGGCGCTGGTGACCGCCGGGCTGCGCCATAACGCGGCGTGCCATACGTTGCTGACCAACTGGGATCACCCCATCATGGAAGTGATGGAGCTGGGACAAGGCATGGATCTGAATGTTGGGTTGGACCATGTGGCTGCTGGCCGCTGCATGGCCAATCACCTGCTCGACCAAGGCTATCGCCATATTGTGTATGTGGGTGCGCGACTTGCCCATGATTACCGCGCAGGCATGCGATATGAAGGGCATAAAGAGGTGCTACAAGCCAAGGGAATCGAAGCGCCATTGGTGGAACTGGATACACTGGGTAGCCTGCAAGCTGGGGCGGACAGCCTCGCCCAGGTATTAGCGCAATACCCCAATACCCAAGCCATCCACTTTGCTAATGACGACTTAGCAGCAGGCGCCCTGCTTGCCGCTCAGCGCCAGGGGCTTAACGTGCCCGGCGATATCGCTATTGCCGGGTTTAACGGCCTGCCGCTTGGCCAGCACGTGACGCCTCAGCTCACCACTATTCTCTCCCCTAGAGAAGAGATGGGCCGCCTAGCCGCCAAAGAACTTATCCGGCGACTAAGCGGTAAAAACGTCTACCGCCGCCAACACGATGTGGGTTTTACGCTTCAAATCGGCGGCAGTACTTAAGCATCCCGCTTTTACACCGCTGGCGGTTGGCCAAGAATCTCCAAGCCAGTCCCCAACTCATTTTCAATCGCCTGACCAATGGCCAAAAGTTTCGCGTCCTGCCACGGCCCGGCAAGCACTTGCAGGCCAACTGGCATACCTGCAGCGTCTTTTCCCACCGGCAGCGTTAAGGCACACAGACCGAGGAAGTTAGCGATCACTGTATTGCGCAATGCATGCATATTGGCTTTGGGATAGGCGCCTTCGGGTTGAAGACTTCCAATAGTGGGCGGGGTAATCGCCACCGTGGGAGTGAGCACCGCATCTACATCCGCCATGCGAGCGGCGGCCGATTGATAGAGCGAATCCAGAATCGTGCGACGACGCACATACTCCCAAGCGGGCATATCATCGGCCGCTTTAACTCGGGCGGCAACGTTAGGGTCTAGGGATTCAATCATCTCGGGTAGTTCGGTTTTAAGAAACGCGGCCAGCTCTGCTGCGGCCACACCGCCCAGCTTGAACAACTCGTAAGCTTCATCGATGCCAGGCAGTTCCAAGGTAACTATTCGCGCCCCGGCGGCTTCGAGCTGTTTGATCGCCGCGCGAACCGTTTCTGCGATACCCGGGCTGCAGTCATCCCAAAAAAACGTTTCCGGGACGCCGAAGGTAAGCCCCGCAAGTGATGGTGTCGCCGGTACACGATTGTCTTTACCGCTAAGAGCAGGGTCCAGTGCATCAAATGCAAAGGCGATATCGTCCACCCGCCGCGCCAGCAGCCCAGGGGTATCCAGCGTGCTTGAAAGCGGTACGATCTGCTCGGTGGACCAGCGCCCGGCGGTGGTTTTCAATCCCACTACGCCGGTCATGGAAGCCGGGATGCGCACTGAACCGGCGGTGTCGGTGCCTAATGCCAAGCTTACCGTGCCACCCACTAACGAAACACCCGCGCCGGAGCTGGAACCGCCAGGCGTACGGTGCTGGTTGTTATCCCACGGGTTGCGCGGCGCTCCCCAGTGGGCATTAGTGCCCAGTCCACCAAAGGCAAACTCAACGGAGTGGGTTTTGCCCATCACGGAAGGCAACTGCTTTAACAGAGCACTTACCACAGGGCCAGGGCGCTCCCATCGTTTGGGCAGTTGCTGAGAAGACCCGGCGTAGGTGGGCAGCCCGGTCACAGCGTAGATATCCTTAATGGATACCGCCATGCCCATTAGCGCACCCGCATCGCCACCCTGCGCCAGCACCGCATCGGCTGCTTTTGCCATCGCCAGGGCCTGCTCACCGTTCCAGGTGAGATAGGCATGGTCGTGTTTGCCACGCTGTTGATACGCCGCTATCGAAGCCTCGGCAAGTTCGGTCGCGGTAAGGGTGCCTGCCCGCAGGCGTGCACGCTGCTCCCTTAGGGGTAGAAAAATAACTGAATCCTGCATGCTTTACATACCTCTGTGGGTGCTTAACGCACTTCAAAAATTGCTTCAACTTCCACCGCTGCATTGCCGGGTAGTGTCGCCACCCCAATGGCAGTTCTGGCATGGCGACCTGCATCGCCAAACAGCGCGACAAATAGCTCTGATGCCCCGTTGATCACCAGCGGCACATCGTGAAAGCCCGGGGCCACATTGACGAAGCCATTCATGCGCACGCAGCGCACCACCCGAGAGAAGTCGCCATCAACCGCATCGCTCAATTCCGCCAAGAGGTTTAAAGCGCACGCCTGAGCCGCCAGTTTTCCGGTTTCAAGATCGAACTCACCGCCCACCTTGCCAGGATAGAGAACATCACCGTCACGTTCACAAATCTGGCCCGCTAAAAACAACTGGTTGCCTAACCGGGACCAGGGCAGAAACAGGCCTCGCGGTGTTGGAATGGCCGGTAACGTCAGGCCCTGCTCTGCTACCGCTTGTTCAATCGTTTTAGTCATGGTTCGTTGTCCTTATTGATTAACGTATTCACGCTATTAATTAATAGATTAGCGAGGGTAGCCAGGTACTTAGCCACGGAACATAAGTGATGATAATCAGTGCTAGCAGCATCAGACCAATCAGCGGCAAGCAGGCCCTAAACACTTCCTGCAGCGACATTTTGGATATCGCCATCGCGACGAACAGGTTCAGCCCGACGGGCGGCGTAATCATGCCCACCGAGAAGTTAATCAACGTAATAATGCCGAAGTGAACCGGGTCAACCCCCACCTGAGCGGCAATAGGCTGTAGCAGTGGCGAGAGCACGATGATGGCCGAGGCGCTATCGAGGAAGAAGCCCGCAATAATCATCACGACGTTAAACAGCGCCATGACCTGAAAGGGATCGTCCGTCCACGACAACACCTGCCCCGCCAATTGACTCGGCGTACCGGTAATCGCCAGCAACCAAGAGAAGGCCGAGGCACCCGCAGTAATCAGCAGCAGCGTGGCGGAAATCAGCCCTGAGCTTCTCAGCGTCCCCACCAGTTCCGTTAAGTTAATGGTGCGATACACCACCATGCCAACAAATAGCCCATATATGCAGGCCACTGCTGCCGACTCCGTCGGGGTAAACACACCACTATAGATGCCTCCCAACAGAATCACCGGTAAACCAAGGCCCCAGGCCGCGGATTTAAAGGCTGCTAAGATTTCCTTCAGCGTTGGAAAGGGCGAGCGCTCATAGCCTTTTATGCTGCTATAGACAATGCAGTAGGCGATCAGAATCGAGGCAATAACGATGGCAGGCAATAAGCCTGCGGCAAATAGACGACCTACCGAGGTTCCCGTGACAGAGCCGTAGATAATCAGCGCAATACTCGGCGGCACGATGGGCCCTAATGTACCAGCGGTGGCAATCAAACCAATCGCAAAGCGTTTATCGTAGCCAGCCGCTACCAGCGCTGGGAACATAATCGAGCCAATCGCCACCACCGTAGCAGGGCTTGAACCGGAAATGGCACCGAAGAATAGGCACGACAGCACGGTGGCCGCTGCTAAACCGCCGGGCACCCAGCCGACTAACGCCTTGGCAAGATTGATCAGACGGTCTGAAAGCCCGCCAATGCGCATTAACTCCGCTGCCAGAATAAAAAACGGTATCGCCATCAGTGAGAAGTTATTCATGCCGGTAAACATGCGCATTGGCACAATCACCGGGTTGGTGGTACCAAAAAACTCAATGGCGAGAAACACCGCTAATGCGAGGGAGGCAAAAATTGGCAGCCCGAGTAGCAGAACAGCAAAAAAGATCGGTAATAACGCAGTAATCATGGTCGCTCTCCAGGAGTTAAACGAGCTTATCCGACTCAGCCACAAGCTCTTCGGAGAGACTTACCGCAGGCTTATTCCATACTTCACTGATCACCCATAAATAGCGCAAGATCAGCAGCACACCGGATATCGCGATAGGCAGATAGAACCATGCCATCGGCAGACGCAGCGCGGCAGTCAACTGCCCGCGACCAAGCGTATTAAAATAGAGAACAAAGCCGTAGTAGGTCATAAAGCCCGCGAATACGATGCCTATTAGCGCTGCGATTAAATGTAGCCAGCGATTAATAGCGGGCGTGGCAATCGCATTCAGCACATCTACCGAAATATGGGTGCCATGACGCACGCCCATACTGGCCCCCACAAAGCTCATACAAATAATGGAATAAATAACGACTTCTTCAGCCCAAAACAGCGAACCGCTAAAGCCGTAGCGATAGACGACTTGGATGGTGGTGAGGACGGTCGCAATCGACATAAAAACGACCATCGCCACACTTTCCAAGCGATCAAGACATTTATTGAGCGCTTCGAACATGAGATATCTACACCCTTAATGGGTCAGAAGAGAACGGCTTCGTTGATGAAACCTAGCCTTAATACTCAATACCTACCGCGTCATAAACCTTATGCAGCAGTTCGGTAGTGACGATATCTTCATACTCTTCATGTACCGGCATACTGGCTTCAATAAAGGCTTGGCGCTGCTCGGCGGTGAGTTCGTTGATGGCAATCTCGTCTTTAATCGCTTCCAGAATGGTTTCTTCGTCCTGCAGCGTTAATTCACGCGATGTGTCGCGACCGTTATCGAACGCTTCCAGCATGACCGCTTGAAGATCTTCTGGCAGCGAGTCCCAGGAATCCTGATTTATTACCGCCGCGTAGGCGTGATAAGCGTGATTGGTGAGCGAGAGATAATCCTGTACTTCGTGGAAGCGCATGGTATAGATATTGGCCAGCGGGTTCTCCTGACCAGATACCACGCCCTGCTGCAGGCCGTTATACACCTCGGTAAACGCCATTGCCGTCGCGTTAGCGCCCAGGTTTTGATAGGTGGAAATGATGATCGGTGCCTGCATGGTACGCATGCGGATATTGGCCATATCTTCAGGCGTTTCAATCGGGCGGTCATTATTAGAAATATGCCGGAAGCCCGCCCCCCAGAAGTTAACGCCATACATATTATGGCCATCCAAGGTATCAAGGATTTCGCGGCCTACTTCGCCGTCCAGAGTTTCCACCATGGTGTCGTAATCGGCAATCAAGAACGGCAAATCGAGAATCTGCATGCGCGGCTCAAAGTTGCCTAGCGTCGCGGTAGGCGGAATACCGATATCGACCAAGCCCATTTGCACCTGCTCAATAATTTCAACATCGCCACCCACTTGCGCTGCGGGCAGTACGTTGATTTGAATCCGACCGTCAGACTTCTCTTCTACCTCTTCTTTAAAACGCAGCGCCGCTTGGCCGTTGGGCGTGTCTTCAATTAACACGTGGGCGAAGCTAAACGTATAATCAGCTGCATGAAGTTGAGCAGCGCTAAACGAAGCAACGGCGATAGCAGCAGAGAGAGTGGCTTTTGTCAGAGTAAGTTTCATGTCCAGCACCTTATTTAGTTATGGTGAATTGCTTTTTTTATTTCCTGTTACCTGAGCAGAATGAGATGAATGCTCAGATCATAATGCGCTCCATCGCATCCCCCAGCGCTTCGCGCGGGGTACTACTCAGCAACAGGGCAAGGGCCAGCCTTGCCTTACGTGCACTGATATCGTTAAGCGTTAACACTCCAGCCGACGCTAAATCGGCGAGGCTGCCGCTAAATTCATAACTGCTATTAATCGGCCCTTGAGCACAACTACTCACCACCGCTATGGGCACGCCCGCGCTAATCAGCTCTTTTATCGGGGCCATCCAACTAGGTGGCACATGGCCACGCCCCAGCCCGTCAATGACGATGGCTTTTGCCCCGCTTTCAACGCAGGCTTTTAGTAACGCGGGAGAGGCATCCAAGTAGGCGGGCAGCAGGTCAACTCGGGGTAACGGAAAGTCCCAGCCCGTCATTGAGGGAGTCACCGATGCAGCCGCGTAATAAAGCTTTACCCGCTGCCCATCGATATAGCCCACCGGCCCTGCGCCTGGGGCTTCAAAGCCGTTTAGCTGAAAACTGTTCACCTTGCGGGCGTATCGCGCTGCAAAGATCGACTCGTTAAATACCACCACACAGCCAAGCTTACGCAGTTGAGAGCTGGTAGCCGCCACGATGGCATCACAGATATTTTTAAAGGCGTCAGTGCCTAAATGATGAGGCGCCCGCTGGGAACCGGTGATTACGCATGGCTTATTAGCAGGCAGCGTGAGTGACAGAAAGTAAGCAGTCTCTTCTAAGGTGTCGGTGCCGTGAGTGATCACCAAGCCATCGACATCTTCCCGGTCTAACGCCTCTCGCCCGTGACGATAGAATTCAGCAATATCCGTCAGGGTGACGGCGTTACTGGGTTTTTGCAGAATAGATATCACCTCTAAAGTGACATCAACGCCCTGGGGTAATGCCACCTGATCAAGTAGTTGCTCACCGCTCAATGCACCTGATTCGCTACGACCTGAATCACTAGGCTTGCTGGCAATAGTGCCACCGGTGGTCAGTACCACAATGCGCTTTTTCGTCATGCAAATTTTCGCCTCAAAGTGTCTGGCTGATTCAAACACCAGACATCAGATGTCTGATATCATGCTAGACCTAATACAGAGCCTTAAGCAAGGCGGCCGTATAAATCAAAATAAAATAAATATATTTCTTTTAAATATATGCGATTAAGTATCTTAAGCCGCTAGGCTTAGGGCATTGATAGAATGCAATAAACACCGATGAGCCACGAGAGGCCCACATGAGTTTGAAACGCCAGCCCGAGACCAACCCGACGAATACAACGTCTTTTGGGGATTCGATGGAGCGTAGTTCCGTTGCGTTGCAACTGCTTGAGCGCATTAAAAGCGCCTTGATAAGGGGCGATCTAAAACCAGGGGATTACCTTCCCTCTGAAACCGAGCTCACTCACAGTTTGGGAATTGGCAAATCGAGCGTGCGCGAAGCCATCAAAATGCTACAAGCCATTGGTATTGTGGAAGTAAAGCGGGGCCAAGGCACCATGATTCGCCGGGAGCCCGGCGCGCCATTGGTGGATCCTATGGCGTTTGGGATGATCTTGGCGCGGGGCATGACGCGGGATGTGCTGGAGTTCCGACTGATGTTTGAACCGGCTTATACCCTGCAAGCCATGGGCAGTGCCACAGCAGAGGATCATCGACGCATTCAGCAGAGTATCGACGCCATGGAAGAAGCGATCAGTTCAGGCGCGCAAACCTCTCAACACGATATCGCCTTCCATCGCGCCATTTTGCACAGCACCCATAACCCCATGACTATTCGTGTTGGCGAAACGTTGCTGCAACTGATTGAAGCGGCACTTGAAACCTCCATGCGCTCACTGCCTGAAACCGCCTTAAAAGACCATAAAGCTATCTATGCTGCCTTCAAAGCAGGCGATAGTACCGGTATACATGCGGCCATTACCGTAAGTAGTGAAAGCTGGGAAACCAACCTTACCTATGACGGTGAGAGCGACATAAGCGCAGCGCCACGTTAGTGCTCTCATAAACAGCTTTTGTTAAGCCACTCTTTTCTATTGGGTGATAAGCTCACCCCTCCCGAAACGCTTCTACTACACGCTCAGCCAGCACTTCGCTGGCATTGCCACTGCCCGCTTGCTTGACGAGAGATACTTGATAATCGCCTAGTGGCGGCAGCAAATCGTTGTTTAATCGTTTGAGTGGCGGGCGAATCAAACTTTTCGGAAAAGCCGTGACGGCGAGGTCTGCCAACATAGCCGCTTCCTGACCGGCACAATGGTCGCAGGAGTAAGCAATTCGGTAATTCACCCCGGCGCTATCCAGCGCGTTTAGTGCGATTCTACGCCACGCGCATCCCTGCTGCGCCAAGGTCACCGGCAGCGGCGTTCGCTGTACGGCAACCCCATCCTCACGACCGGCCCATACCAACGGTTCGCTATGTACGACCTCACCACGCGTGGCTTGCCCTGGCTCACCGGTCATCACTAGCGCTAAATCGAGCTCTCCTTCATCCAGCCTCGCGAGCAAATCAATGCTACGGCCAACGACAACATCCACCTGCACCGCTGGGTGCGAGCGGGCAAACTGGGTAAGCACCGTGGGTAAAATGCGCCCTACCACGTCATCTGTTATTCCCAGCCCTACACGCCCCTCTAAGGCGGGGGCTAAAAACTGCGTGACCGCTTCAGCATTAAGTTTAAGCAGCCGCCTACCATAGCCTAAAAGCATTTCGCCTTCAGTGGTCAACCTAACGTAGCGCGCTTCGCGTACAAACAGCGCTTGGCCTAATGTCTCTTCCAAACGCTTGATCTGCATGCTCAGTGCGGAAGGAGTGCGAAACAGCTGCTGGGCGGCGCGGGTAAAACTGCCGCTCTCGGCAATCGTTACAAAGGTGCGCAACACCTCACTATCCAATAGCGGCAAGGCGGCCCGGCTGGCAGTTAGGGTAGATAATTGATTCATCGCGACCACCTTTCAGAATAACTTAACACTCAGTGTAGTTCTTTTCGTTTGATTGATCCAAGTTGAAGCGTCAAGCTGATAACCAGAGGTCGCGACCCTCCACTTATTAACCACAAAACACACCTGCCGATAGAGTGCTCAGGCGCCGTTTAGCCAACCGCAGGCGTGGAAATGGAGGTGCGCGATGAAGTGCGAAAACCCTACCCAACATGCCCATAATGCCTGGGAAAAAGCCAGCCAACTGGCGCCGCCACCCAAGCCACCGCAGTTGCAGTTTTACATGCCTGCCATGCCGTCAATGCGGCTGATTCGAGCGGTCGATATGCGCTTGTGGCGCTACCGGCGGCGGCGGCTATTTCGACGCCATATCTTGCCGCTACTGGCTTACGACGACCAGGTGTTGCAAGATATTGGCCATCGACGTGAAGATATTCTCTGGGCTAGCCAGCTGCCATTGAACGTTGATGCCATTCAGGCAATAGAAGCTCGGCAGAAAAAGCGGCAGGTTCAGCAAGCCTAGAATCAAAAAAGCTTCGAACCTGAGAGAGGTTCGAAGCTTTTAATAGTGCGCTTCTTATAACTTCAGCGCTTAGCGCCTGATTTTCAAACCCCGATCGGACCGCCGTCGCGCTTTTGAATAACTACGGTCGATGCACGTGCGCGTACTTGACCACTGACAGCAACGGTGGCGTCTTGAGTCAGCGCGCCACCATCGGCTGGCCAGTTACCTGGGTGCTGAATATTAATAAACAGCGCGGTTTTATCCGGCGTGGCAAAAATGCCAGTCACTTCAGAGCCGTTAGGCCCAACGGCAAAGCGCTTAAGCTGCTGCTGGTTACTATTGTTAATGACGGGCCCAGTACCTTGAATATCGTCCAGCCCATTGGGTACTACCGCGAGCAGCTGGTCATTGGTGTGCTGCGTGATGCCATCATAACCATTGTCGGTTTGAATCCACAGAATGCCCTGGCCGTCACCGCGCTCGTCATACCAAAGCCCATCAGGGCTAGCAAACTGGTTCATTTCGGTCAGGCCCGACAGGTTATCCGTGTCATCGGCAGCCGCACCGAAGACAAACACCTCCCAGCTAAAAGCATTCGGCAGGCGGCTTTCGCGCCAGCGGATAACATGCCCTGCCTGGTTATTGGCGCGCGGATTGGAAGCATTGGTAGGGGCGGTGTCATAGCCAACGCCTAGCTGCTCAATGCCGTCACCGGCATTCGTAAAGGTAGGTGATGCGTCGTCTTCGGTACGTTTAGTGTTATTGGTGAGCGTCAAATAAACATCACCCGAGGCAGGGTCTACCGCGGCCCACTCTGGTCGATCCATCGGTGTAGCACCCATAAAATCCGCCGCATCGCAGGTATTAATAATGATGCCCGCCACATCGTTCTCTGCCAAGCCGAGCGCTGCGGCCAATGTCCGGCCGTCTTGTGTTTGAGCATTTGGCGTCAACGGTAGCCATTCACCGCTGCCATCGGCATGGAAGCGAGCGACATAGAGGGTGCCGTTATCCAAATATTTGTTGCCAATAGTAAGACGGTCATAGTTTTCGCCGGGGCGATTGGCATCGGCGGGATCCCAGGCAACGTCAGAAACGTATTTATAGACATACTCATTACGGGCATCGTGGCCTGAGTAATAGACCACTGGCTGTCCTGCCTCCAGCTTGCCTAACCAGCAACCTTCATGGCGGAAGCGCCCAAGTGCGGTACGCTTAATCGCTCGTGCGCCGCTGTAGGGGTCAACTTCCACCTGATAGCCAAACGTACGCGCTTCGTTGCGGTAATCATCCTCGGCGCGCTCGCCACGGGGAGTAATATCAAAACGGGCAAACTCATCGTTCTGCTCAGAGGCATCGCCCGCTGACGTATCCCAACCATAGCGGCTTTTGTCGGTAGGAATGCCTATCCGTGCATCATCCTGAAAACGCTCGCCACGATTCACAAAAATATCGGGCCAGTTCTCTTCGCAGGCAATGTAAGTACCCCAGGGCGTTATTCCATGCCCACAGTTGTTATTAGTGCCGCGGGTTTGCTGGCCAGTGGGTGAAAAACGCGTTTTGGCGTAGTCGCTGCCCGCCACAGGCCCAGCAAGATCCATTACAGTTGCGCTGGTCAAACGACGGTTGTAGGCAGAGCCCGGCACATGCGCCCAGTGACCATTAGCATCTTTTGCGACTTCAACAATGGTAACCCCATGGGCGTTAATTTCAGTGCGGGACTCATCGGCTGGCCGCTGACCACCGTCTGCATTGGTGGGGCCGCCTTGAGGAGCCCAAAGCGCATCTTGTTCGATATATTCATTATTGAGTGCCAGCACAAAGCGCTGAGAGGCGTTGTCTTCATCTAGCGGGAAGGCATCCAACCCATCGTGGTTCATACCCACGCTCATCGCTTGTCGCTCTGGAGTCATGGGCTGATCCGACTGCCATGTGTCACCGGCACTCAGTGGGGTTCCCCACGGCACCAGCACTTGGGCGATGTAGCCCTCAGGTACGACGACCGCATCGGTCAGCGACCCTTTGACTGCTTCAAACGCCAGGTTTAACGGCGTTTTTGGCGCGCCGCTTGAAGCAAGCGCCTGGGCGGCACCGCCGAAGCCGAGCATAGAGGTCGCGGCCAATCCCAAACCACCGCGCATTACATCACGTCGAGATACATGTTTCGCCAATACCTCAGCGAAAGGCTGATTGCTACTGTGGTTAAACAGACGATGATCTTCGATTTCTTTGCTCATTGTGGTCTCCCCCTGCTCGTTTGTAAGCCAACGATTAAGCTTTAGGAGACACTAAATAAGCTAAGTGACAGCATGGTGACGACCAGCCTACATTTAGATGAAGAGTACTAGAAGCAAGAGCGACAATCCCCGTGGGCTAACCCCGGAGCAAGTCGCCGAGCTGGAAGCGCGCTTTCCCAGAGACTAAATCGGCACCTTATGGGTCGATACCACCTGACGCAGCCCCATAAACGATCTTATTTGGCGCACGCCGGGCAGGTAGAGCAACTGCTCGGCGTGTAGCTTGTTGAAGCTTTGGCTGTCCCGGGTACGCACCAGCATAAAGTAGTCAAACTCCCCTGTGACCACATGACACTCCATACAGCCGGAAACTTTTTGTGCCGCCTCTTCAAAGGCGGCGAAGGATTCCGGCGTCGAGCGATCCAGCACCACACCAATCAACACCACCATGCCCGCCTGTAGCTGCTCCGGGTCTAAATGAGCTACCACCCGGCTGATCACGCCATCCCGCTTGAGCTTTTCTACCCGGCGTAAACAGGCGGCAGGGCTGAGGTTAACTCGCTCGGCCAAGGCCACATTGGAAAGCGTGGCATCCTCCTGAAGCAGTTTAAGAATACGCCGGTCGGTACGGTCCAGCTCCGCCGCAGGATCATCAGGCTCAGCACGTGAACGCGAAGTTTTTGAACGCACTATTATTTACCTTATTGATCTTTTCACACTATCTAAAAACACAAACCACATATTTATACAATTTTTATTGCTTATAAACAGCCAACTTTGCAACACAAAAATTATAGCTACCCCGTACTATAAATAGCAGAGAGTACGCCAACGGTTCACACAGATCTTTCATAAAAAACTTTTACACAGAACTTTCATAAAAACCCTCGCCCAGCGACCTTTCGACATCGCACTCAATACCTGAAAGCAGGAGCTTGTTATGAACCTTGAACGCTTCCCACGTTACCCGCTGACCTTTGGCCCCTCTCCGATTACTCCGTTAAAGCGGCTAAGTGAGCACTTGGGCGGTGAAGTTGAGTTGTATGCCAAGCGTGAAGACTGCAATAGCGGTTTGGCCTTTGGCGGCAATAAAACCCGCAAGCTAGAATATCTGATCCCCGAAGCGCTAGAACAGGGCTGCGATACGCTGGTATCGATTGGCGGCATTCAATCCAACCAGACCCGCCAAGTCGCCGCCGTTGCTGCCCACCTAGGTATGCAGTGCGTGTTGGTGCAGGAGAACTGGGTGAACTACTCCGACGCAGTGTATGACCGGGTGGGCAATATCGAGATGTCGCGCATTATGGGTGCCGATGTGCGCCTGGACGATGCAGGATTTGATATCGGCATTCGGCCCAGCTGGGAGCAGGCCATGGAGGATGTGCGTCAGCGCGGCGGCAAGCCCTTCCCGATCCCCGCTGGCTGCTCCGAGCACCCTTACGGTGGCTTAGGCTTTGTGGGCTTTGCTGAAGAGGTGCGTCAGCAAGAGAAAGAGCTGGGCTTTACATTCGACTATATCGTGGTGTGCTCGGTCACCGGCAGTACTCAGGCGGGTATGGTGGTGGGGTTTGCCGCCGATGGCCGCGCTCAGCGAGTGATCGGTATCGACGCCTCTGCCAAACCCGAACAAACCCGCGAACAGATTCTGCGTATTGCCCGCAACACCGCAGAACTGGTAGAGCTGGAAGGCGGCATTACCGATGACGATGTGATACTAGACACTCGCTACGGCGGCCCGGAATATGGCCTACCCAATGAAGGCACACTGGAGGCTATTCGCCTATGTGCCCGCCTGGAAGGCGTACTCACCGACCCGGTTTACGAAGGCAAATCCATGCACGGCATGATTGATATGGTGCGCAACGGCGAATTCCCCGCTGGCTCCAAAGTGCTGTATGCCCACTTGGGTGGCGTACCTGCGCTCAATGCCTACAGCTTCCTGTTTCGTAATGGCTAAACCCGCGGCTTAGCTTATCAATACCGCCTGAGCGATCATATCGGTCAGGCGTCAACATTCCCTCCCGCGCTTGTAATGCTAAAACCTTCCTACTTTCCCATTAATACAATACTTTCACAGCCCCTCTACATGGCTTTCAACCCAGCCTGTCGATAAAATCTTCAATGAGCCATCAAAAGCTTTCATGTGATTGGATTGAAAATTAATTTTCCAGAGGATGGACTCCATGCGCGATGATGAAAAATATGCCAATACCGAGGAGCAACTGCTGTATCTTCAAAAGCTGTTAGATGAAGAGGATACCACTGCTCTAAAAGCGCTATTCAATGAGCTCGATATTTTAGCAATTGCGCGCACACTTGAGTCTTTTCCTGCTAAAACCCGTGACATGCTTTGGACGTACATTCCTGAGGACATAATCGGTGAAGTACTGGCAGAGGTCGATGAAGATATACGTGCTGACTACATCGAGGATCTGTCTGCAAGCGATGTAGAACAAATCGTTAAAGGGCTGGATGCCCAAGAAATTGCTGAAGTATTAGATGTAACTGACGAAGTCATAAAGACCAGCGTTTACGCAAGCTTAGATGAAGACATCCGCGCTCACGTTGAAATTCTTCATGCCTATGAAGATGATGTGGTTGGGCGCTATATGGACCCAGAGACGGTTAATGTAAAGCAAGGCGTTTCATTAGAGGCGGTGCAACGCTATATCCGCATTCACCACCTGCTCGACGACGAATCGCAGCAGATCATGATTACCGACAAGGAAAAACGTTTACTTGGCACTTTGACCTTAATTGACTTAATAAAACAACCACAAGACGCGGTGGTTGACGATTATATGGATGATTTTTTCACTCTAAATGATCAAATGAAAGTCAGTGATGCCGCTGCATTCTTGCGCTCTAAAGAACTCCACTTTGTGCCCGTATGCGATAGTGATGGCTTATTGGTTGGGCAGTTAAACGCTGCCGACGTACTAGAAATCACCCAGGACGATGCTGACCTAACGCTGAAGCATATGTCGGGCGTTAGCGACGAAGAGGAAGTATTTACACCCATTTTGCGCAGCGCAAAAAGTCGTGGCATTTGGCTGGGTATTAACCTATTAACCGCTTTTTTAGCCGCCTTCGTGATTGGGCAGTTTGAGGCGGTATTAGACCAGATTGTGGCCCTGGCGATTTTAATGCCCGTGGTAGCAAGCATGGGGGGAATTGCCGGAAGCCAGACCCTTACCGTCGTCATACGTGGCCTAGCGTTAGGCCAGCTCGCGGGTAACAACAAACAGTGGCTCTACAATAAAGAGCTATGGGTGGGCATGAGCAACGGTTTGGTGTGGGCGTTAGTGGTCGGCTTAATTGCCTTCATGTGGTTTGGCGACCCGCTGATTACGCTGGTTATCACACTGGCGATCTTTATTAATATGAGCCTAGCCAACTTATCAGGTGTGCTGATTCCGCTGTTGTTGAAAAGGCTACAGATTGATCCGGCGTTGTCGGGGGCGGTCATTTTAACCACCGTGACGGATGTAGTCGGTTTTTTATCCTTCTTGGGGCTGGCGACAGTGATTATCCTATGACCCATATTGTAGCGGCAGGTAGCGAAGTGTCTGCTAAGTTGAGCAGTGCACGCTTCGCCCGCTAACGTTTATCTAATGCTATGCTTTGCAGCCCCGCGCCTACGGGGCTGTTTGATGTATGGCTTTTATTAACAACAATGAGATTTCAATGCTCCCCGACTACTCCGTGATCGCTTGGCTGTTAATCATCTTTTCTGTATACCTGACCGGCGTTTCAAAAGGTGGTTTTGCAGGTGGTTTCGGCACGCTTTCGGTGCCGCTAATGGCGCTGGCGATTAGCCCCACCCAGGCAGCAGGCCTGCTGTTACCGCTGTTGCTAGTGATGGATGTATTTGCGGTAAAGGCCTGGTGGGGCAAACAGTCGAATGCAGAAGTGTGGCGCTTTGTGCCTGGGCTGTTTATAGGCGTGACGGTGGGCACGCTGCTATTTGGAAGTCTTAGTGAGTCAGGCGTCCGCCTGGCATTAGGAATTCTCTCAGTAGTGTTTGCCGCCTATATGCTGCTAAAGCCTGTCGCTAAGAAACCTATTTCCAGCCGTTGGGCACTGCCCGCCGCCAGCGTTTGCGGGTTTACCAGCTTTATTGCCCATGCGGGTGCGCCGCCAATGAATATGTATTTAATGCCGCGCAAGCTTACTAAAGAAACATTTATTGCTACCTGCACAATCACTTACGCTGTAGTCAACACCATCAAATTAGGCCCTTATGTATGGCTTGGCGAGGTCAACATGACCAGCGCCTGGGCATCGCTACTGCTGGTACCAATCGCCTGGATCGGGGTACGTAATGGGCTATGGCTGCAAAGCCGCGTTAATGAAGCGTTGTTCTACCGCTTGGTGATCATCGCCATGTTCCTGGTAGGGATTAATCTCGTCTGGCAGGGGTTGAGCTAGTTATTCATAAGCTACAACGCCACCAGCACCAACCCCGCTAACATCACCACCGTGCCAACAGCCTTTGCTCGTGAGGCAGGCTCTTTAAGCCATAGCACGCCCATCAATACACCCACGGGGATAGAGAGCTGGCGCAGTGCCACGATGTAACTGACCTCTTCGGTGAGCGCCATGGCCATTAACACCAAACCGTAAGTGCAGGTCATCATTAGGCCTGTGACGATCAGCATGGTGACTCCCCGCTGGCGAAGCGCTGGCAGGCGGCGGCGCTCCGCCGGTAGCAGCGCAAGTAAGGGTATCGCCCAGGTTAGCGTCATCAGCGCTTGCAGCACCATAAAAACCGCCCCTGCGGTGAGACTACTATGTCCTACCCCCTGCATGAGTCCTAGCGCCTGCTTATCAATCAGCGAGTAGCCAACGGTACCCACCGCTGCCAGTAACGCAAACCCCATGGCAGGCGTTAAGTATGTGGATAGCCTACGCGCCTCTGGATGGCTAAGCGGCAGGCAGAGTGCACCCACCACCACTAGCACCATGCCAATGCCATCCCACCTGTTCAGCATGCGATTACCCAACAGCGCAATGGAGACCAACGGTACCAGCACTACCGGCAACGCCCGAGCGATGGGATAAAGCACACTGACTTCTCCCCGCGCATAGGCCCAGGCCAAGCCGCCCATATAGAGCATTTGGCACAGCCCAGAAAGCGCCAGCCAGCCCCAGAAGGCAGGTGACAGCGCACTCAGTGATGGCCCCAGCCATAGCAGGGGAATAAGCACTGCCCCACCTGCGCCGTAGGCCAGGACAAACGTCCCTAGCGAAGGAGCATTGCGTTTCCCCAGTACGTTCCAGCCGGCATGCATACAGACCGACACCAGCACCAGAGCGAGTGCGGTGGAGCTCAACATTCAGCCTTAACGGTGTTATCGCCGAATATCAGGCAGCGAAACATTGGGAATTTTTCCAAAGAGCGGTCATTTGATATAAAGGTTTTCTACTGGCGGTATCAGACATGCACCAATTTTCCTGGCAGGCCGTTAGGCCGTCAAACGCTTGGGAGGCGCGGCTGTTCGCCAGTCTAAGCGTCGCCACCCTTCAACGCTAGCCACCTCTGCCAGTACCGGGTCGGGATTGACCGCCACCGGACAATCCACGTATTGCAATAACGGCAGGTCGTTGCGGGAATCTGAGTAAAACGTGGTGTGGCTGGGAGTGATCTGCCGTTCGCCTAGCCACTGCTGTAGGCGTAACACCTTCCCGCCACGATAAGAGAATATGCCCTCGCTTTGGCCGGTGTAGCGAGCCTCTTCATTAACGCCACGCTCTACCGTCAGTTCCACCGCCAATACGTGCTCTATCCCTAAAACAGTCGCCACCGGCTCGACAAGGTGACGCGATGAAGCCGATATTAGTACCAGGGTATCCCCTGCCTTGCGATGCTCTTCAAGGCAGGCCCAGGCTTGTTCAAAAATACGCGGCTGTAGATGCGTGGCGACAAACCGCTCGACCTCTTTTTGAACATCCGCCACCCGACGACCGCGCAGTGGCGCTAACGTCATGGCTAAATACTCTTCAAGCTTTAGCTTGCCTGCGTGGTAGGCCTGATGCATTTTCTCCGCACGTGCCATAAAGGCTTCGGCATCGCTGATCCAACCTTGCTCTATCATCCATAAATTCCAGCGGTCGCTGCAGTCTCCATCCAGGAGGGTGTCATCAAGATCAAACAGGGCCAGGCGCATGGGAGCACTCCTTTCATCGCGGGTTGGCGGCGCGTAGGTTATGCCACAGATCATGACAAGACGATGACGCTGGCGGCAGCGCTACGTAATACCTACCTCGCCGCGCGGCTTGGGCCGCGCGGGAGCAGGCAGGTCGCAGCGCAGAAAGGCACCGCGCCCAGGCGTCCCTAAATAGTCACCATCCCGCCAGACCACTTCGCCTCTCGATAGCGTCAGGGCGGGCCAAGCGGTGACGGGAATGCCTTCGTAGGGGGTGTAATCAACCCCGTGATGCAAGTCGACATTACGGATGGTGCGACTTAGGCCGGTATCCCAAATCACTAAATCAGCGTCGCCACCAATGGCAATCGATCCCTTGCGCGGATAAATCCCATACATGCGCGCAACATTGGTGGCCGTGAGTGCCACAAACTGCTGAATAGTAATCCTGCCGGTCTCTACCCCATGGCTAAACAGCAGTGCTAAGCGGGTTTCAAGCCCTGGAATGCCGTTGGGTATACGCGCAAAGCTGGCATCTTCCCCTGCCGCAAACTTGCCCTGCGGCCCGTCAAAGGTGAACGGTGCATGATCGGAGGAGAACACCTGGAAAACGCCATTTTCTAACCCATCCCAGACGAATTGCTGATTCGCCTTATCGCGAGGAGGCGGGCTACAAATACACTTGGCTCCCTGAGGGTCATCATCTAAGCCCAGGTCATCGGCGGTTAGGAATAAGTACTGGGGGCAGGTTTCAGCATAGACACGTAAACCATGTTGATGTGCCCAACGCAGTTGTTCCATCGCTTCACGCCCAGACACATGCACGATCAAGATGGGCACATCAACCAGCTCGGCATAGGCAATAGCGCGATGGGTGGCTTCACGCTCAACCAGCATCGGCCTGGCAGCCGCGTGGTAGCGGGGTGCCGTATGGCCATTGGCAAGCAGGCGCTCGGTTAGCCAGGCAATGCAGTCGGCGTTTTCGGCGTGTACCATCACCATGGCACCGTGTTCACGGGCAACCGCCAATACATCGATGATTTCACGATCGGCCAGTTTGAGATCGTCATAGGTCATATAGATCTTAAACGAGGTGTACCCTTCGCGGATTAGCTCAGGCAACTCTACGGCAAGCACTTCAGGCGTGGGGTCGGTGACGATTAGATGGAAAGCGTAGTCGATGCACGCTTTACCCTCCGCACGGTGGTGATAATCCTCCACCGCAGCCCGCAGGCTCTGACCCTTAATTTGGCAAGCAAAAGGGAATATTGTCGTTGTCCCGCCGCAAGCCGCAGAGCGAGTCCCCGTTAAAAAATCGTCAGCCATTTTAGAGCCGTCGGAGGTCGGCTGATCCAGATGGCAGTGACCATCAATACCGCCCGGCAGTACCCAGCGCCCTGCTGCATCAATTTCTTCTTTTCCCGCCGCTAGTCCATTGCCTAGAGCAACAATTACCCCATCGCGAATGCCAATATCGGCGTCGAAAACATCGGCGGCAGTGGCACAGCGCGCCCGACGAACTACCAAATCGAACTCAGCCATATTACAGCGTCCCTTCCATCAAGCGTCCCCAGCCTTTGACCGGCGTCTTTTCATGCCCCGTCATTCGCAGCATTTTCCACACCACCGTGGCAGTGGTATCCAGCACCGGCACGCCTAGCTCAGCTTCCCACTGGTCCACCAGTTGAGCAGAGTTGAGGTTGGTACAGGCGACGACTATCAAGGGAGCACCCTGCTCAGCCACCCGCCGAACCTGGGCGGTAAGGGTCTCTGCGCTCACCTCAGCAAAGGCAAAATTTTCACTGATACTAAGATGATCTTCCGCAACAATAGTGAAGCCTTCAGCGTGGTAATTCGCCAAGATGCGCTGCTGTACATCGTCGGTATAAGGCGTTACCAAACCAAATTCACGCACACCGTGCTCGGTCATGATCTCGTTGAGCGCCAGCATTGATGTGGTGGCTTGAATGCCCGTTTCAGCCTTAATGCGTTGGCACAGAGTGACATCGTGGTCAAAGCCTAGCCAACCGGCTGAAGTGCCGCTCCAGCCAATCACATCAACCCTGGCATCGGCGAGAAGCTTAGCGGCAGCCAACACATGGGTATCGTCAAACTGGCCCAACGCCCGCTGGCTTAGGGCTATTTCAGTGACACCAAAGCGAGAAAAATGCGCTGTGACACCAGGCACCTGAGCCACCATAGCGGAGGTCAATGGCTCGAGGGCAGTGTTTGAAGAGGGTGTCAAAACACCAAAACGGTTACGGGGCGTGGTCATGGTCATGCTCCAAAATGTATATTCCGTATTTGCCTTACGAGATGCGTTGCCGCCCGATTAATTGACCTAGGGCAGGCGATAATCCCGTCCAGCTTTTTTCAGGTGGTACGGCGTAGCTTCCCGCGGTGGCTTTATTAGGACTTAGCCGTGCCAGCAGTTCTGCCTGATGAACGGCACAACTCACCCCGTCCACAACGGGCACTGGTATCTGCGCTGCGACACTGCGGGCCAACCCTGCCAGCGGTGCGCCAGCAATAATCAACACATCGGCTCCGTCTTCGCGTACGGCGGCTTCGCATAGCGCCACTAGCTGTTCACCCTTGTCCTGCTGGACACTGCCAATATTGGGCAGTGGCTCGTCTAGGCAGCGAATACCGGCCAGACGCGAGGTCATCCCGTAGCGGTCAACGGTTTCGCTGTACCAGGCGCGGATACGCCGCGAAATAGCTACTATTCCGATGCGACCGCCCAACATGGCGGCACTCATCAGAGCACTTTCGGTCATACCTACTACTGGAATGGGCAGCATTTCACGGGCAGCTTCTAAGCCCGGGTCACCAAAGGCGGCAACAATAGCGGCGTCATGTCCGGCATAGTGTTCAGCAAGCTCGTTCAGGGTGGCATACGCTCCGACCGCTGCTTCAGCCCGGGTTTCGATATAAGCCACGCCAAAGGCGGCCGTGCGCAAGGTAAGCTGCGTAGTAGCACTGACGGAACGCTCGGCTTCTGTGGCAATCAGGTCGGTCACACTTTGGGAAATATTGGGATTAACGATGAGTAGTTTCATCAAAGACTCTCTTTTCTCTCTACCTGGGCTCGCGCACGCGTCCACAGTGCTTCAGCGGCGCGCTGGGCATCGGCTAGCAATGTGGGCGTATCGGCCAAGCACAGCTCACCGTCTTCAACCACCACCTGGCCGTTACACACCACCATTTCTACATCGCGGCCTTGGGCGGTATGCACCAAGTTGCCAAGGGCATTAATCAGCGGCACTAAGTGCGGGCGACGGAAGTCGAACACCACTAAATCAGCTCGCTTGCCGGGAGTGAGAGAACCCAGCTCAGCATCCAGCCCTAACGCTTTGGCGCCTCCCAAGGTGGCCATTTCCAGCACGTGATGCGGCTGCCAGGTGTCGTTAATTTCGCTCTCTTGCACCCGGCCCATAATCAATGCCCAGCGCATCACTTCCACCATATCGCCGTGCATGTTGTCGGTGCCTAGGGCAAGGTTTGCGCCTGCGGCGCGTAACCGCGTGGTGGGGGCAATTCGACCGCCGGTGGCATTACCCCGGGGGATATGGGCAATGTTGGTGCCGGTACGGCCTATGCGCTCGATATCGCTGTCTGTCACGTACATACAGTGCGCAGCGGTAAAGCGCGGGCCCAGCAGCCCAACATCTTCCAGCAACTCACTGGGCGTCATGCCGTCACGCTCTATCACCCGACGGTTCTCTTTAACGCTTTGGGAAAGGTGGCCATTAACGTGAATACCCAGCGCATCGCGGGCATTGGCGACTTTGGCTAATAAGGCACGGGAGCAGGTATCAGGCGCATGGGCTGCAAGCTCGACACCTAAGCGGCCATCCAACTTGCCCTGCCAGCGCTCGTGAAGCGCAATGGCTTCATTCAACGTTCGCTCGCCAATTGCATCGCGATGCTTCCAGACCCCCTCGTGGACACGGCTGAAATCCACATCGTGGATGCGCCCACAGGTAATCACCCGCATACCTAGCTCACCCATGGCAGGAAGCGTTAAGTCGGCATGCACATAGCTGTCGTTAATCAGCGTTGAACCAAACAGCAGCGCTTCGGCGGCCCCTAACCTTGCCAAGGCAACGGCTTCCTCTTCGCTCACTTCATGGCCGTGGGGCACCCCAGGCGTATACGCCGGAGCGAAGCCCATATCTTCAGCAACGCCGCGCACCATGCTCAGAATGGTGTGGGTATGCACATTGACGAAGCCTGGGGTAATCACTCGGCCGGTTAAGTTGATCGTGCGGCGTGCCGGTGGCATTGGCTGAGACGGATCATCGGGCCCTACTTCAACTAGGCGACCTTGGTGAATCACTAACCGAGCATTCGGAATCTCACCCAATTGAGGATCAACCGTCAGCACGCGAGCGCCATGAATAACCAAATCAGCGGGATGCTGGGCATCGAAGGGTTGCGTCATTATCTGCTCCGGTGACATTTAGTAGCCAAACGCGCGGGGCAGCGCGGTGACGAGCTGGGGGACAAAGATGCAGAGGGCAAGCACCGCGAACTGGAAGGCCACAAAGGGCAGCGACTCTTTCACAAGCTGCATCATGGGTACCTTGGTGATGCCGCTCATGACGAAATAGAGCACACCTACCGGCGGCGTCATCATGCCGACCACCAGGTTGTACATAAACAGAAAGCCGAAGTAGAGCGGGTCGATACCATAGGTCAGCGCAACAGGCGCAAACAGCGGCACCAGCATGATGTAGGCCGCGTTAGATTCTATCAGCATGCCCACCACGACCAGCAGCGCCATGGTGAGCAAGATGAAGGTCATCGGGTCGCTGGTCAGCTCCTGAATAAAATCAGACAGCATCATCGGCACCATCTCGATGGTGAAGATGAATGTCAGCACGGAAGCAAACGCAATCAACGCGCCGACCATGGCCGACGTGACTGCAGCACGGTAGAGACAGTCAGGCAGGTCAGAAATTTTCAGCCGCCGTGTGACGACAAAACCGATCAGCGCGGAGTAGACCACGGCGATAGCCGCGCCCTCGGTAGCGGTAAAAATGCCGCCGACAATCCCGCCTACGACAATCACCGGCATCATAATGATGACCATCGCGCGTCGCCCTTGGTGCAACACATTGGCCAGATTGAAACGCTCGCCAGTCAGCGGATAACCCCGCTTCCACGATATCCAGCTGGCAATCACCATAAAGCCAACGGCTAGCAAAATGCCGGGCAGAATACCGGCGATAAAGAGCCCGCCCACGGAGACCGAAGAGCCCGCCATCAGCGCATACACGATCATGGCATTACTGGGGGGAATCACCGGCCCCAAATTAGCTGCAGAGGCAATAACTGCCCCTGAGTAAGCATCGGGATAGTACTTGCGTAGCGAGGGAACCAAGGTGCTGCCCATAGCGCTGGCACTTGCAACCGCGGCACCACTGACAGAGGCAAAAATAGTCCCAGAGGTGATCGTCACATGGGCCAAACCACCATGCATGCGCCCTACCAAGCTGTTTGCGAAGGCAATCAGGCGATCCATAATGCCCGCGCGCACCATCAGCTCACCAGCGAGCATAAATAGCGGAATGGCCATTAAGGGAAAGCTATTGACTGCATGCATCATGCGCTGCGGCATAACCACCAGTTCGAAGTCGAGCATCCACAGGCCTGCTAATGAGCCAAAACCAAGCGCAAAGGCCAATGGCATGCCGAAAAAAGCAAGAGCCAGAAATAAACCAATTGCCATCCATGTCATGACACCCCCTCCCATGTGCGCGATCCACCCCATGCGAGCAAGGCCAAGTGCAAAAAGGCGTGGGCGCCGCAAATCAGTACAGCGATGTAGTAGATGGCAGAGGTCATAGGTAGTGTCGGCATTAGCTCTGGCCAACGATCGACTGTCGCGACCCACGCACCAACCATCACCATCAGCATTAGCAACGTGGAAACACCGGCCATCAGGCGAAAGAGAACCTCCTTCAACCACGCGGGCATCATCATCACAAACAGGTCAATACCCACATGCACCCCGTGTTTCACGCCATGGGGAATGGCCAGGAAGATCGCCCATACAAAGCACAAGCGTGAAAGCTCATCCGCAGCATCAATGGAAGAGCCAAGCACATAGCGCCAGAACACCTGAAGCGACACGATGGTCACCATTAGCGCCATGACCGCGACAATGCCCCAGTAAGTAATGGTATCCAGACGCTCAACGACCCATTTCGCACGTTGGAAAGCAGTGCTTAAATGCGGGGGAGCAGGCCCCCGCTTGGTGTCATCTTGAGGTGATACAGAAGTGGGTGTCATGGTGGGTCTCACAGCGCTGCTTGAGCTTCCTGGGTGGCTAACTCAATGAACGCGGGATCAATGCGCTCTTTGAGGCTTTCAGTCACGACCGACGTGGCTTCACGCAACTCAGCCCGTAGCTCAGGAGAAATGGGGGTAAATTCCATGCCATCCGCAATTAACTGTTCGCGCCACTGCTCTTCCTCATCCGCAGCAGCTTGACGCTGCCACGCCATTGCCTCCGTCATGGCGGCATCTATTATGGCGCGGTGCTCTTCTGAGAGGCGCTCGTAGCTGCGCTGATTGGCAACGGCATTGATAAAGTCATAGAAGTGGCCGCTGTCAGATAAGTACTCTTGCACTTCGTTAAAGCGACGGCTGGCGATGATGTTGTAAGGGTTCTCCTGACCGTCAAGCACACCCTGCTGCAGTGCTGAATAGAGCTCTGATACATCCATTGATACAGGATTTGCACCCAGTGCACGGAAGGTCTGCAGGTGAACCTCATTCGGCTGCAGGCGAATGCGCATGCCCGCAAAATCTTCAACCGAGGTAATCGGACGTAAGCTATTCGTCACATGCCGGAAGCCAAGCTCTCCATAACCAAGATTAACGAACCCTAGCTTTTCCATCTTTTCGTCCAGTTGCTCGCCGACGGGACCGTCCATAACAGCGAACGCCTGTTCACGGTTATCAAACAAGAAGGGTAGGCTCACGGCTTCATACTCAGGTATGGAGCGCGTGAAGTAAGCGATCGACGTGAACACCGCGAAGATAGTGCCAGAGCGTACTTGGTCAACGTTTTCAGTAGCGCCCCCTAGTTGCATAGCGGGAAACAAATCAATTTGCAGCTCGCCATCAGACTCGCGCTCCACCTGCTCTTTAAACACTTCCATCGCCCGTGAAACAGAGTGATCGGCAGGAAAGTTACCTGCTACGCGCAGCCTTTCAGCCGCCTGAAGTGATGAAGAGAATAGGGTCGCGGCCGTCAGCAATGAGGCCAGCTTTACAACGTTAGCTTTAGAGATCATGGGGAGGCTCCAGCAGTTTCATAAAGTAGTCATCGCATGCTCACGCGGACGATCACCTACAAAGAAACAGCAATCCTCATGCCATAGCCCAAAAAAGTATAAAAAAATGACTTCAAAAACTGCACAAGCCAATGATTTAAAATAGAATTAAAAAAGTATGGAAAAAATCAAAGAGATATTGTTTTATAAATTGCATACAATTAATAAAACATATTTGCGCTCGAAAATGATGCCGAGAACCTTAATTTCGCACCTAAATAGTGCGTTCTGGCAAATTTATAACGTTTTGAACGTAGCACTACAGACGACCTTGCCCTTACGGCATACTGAACGCAGTTTTCGATAGGATAAGATGACCATGGATGCCGCTCCGACGACCAAACCCGCCATTGAGCAAATAGCCGAGCGGATTACTGATGCCATAATGGAACATCGGCTTCCGCCTGGGGTAAAGCTAGGGGAGGATCGTCTCGCCCAAACGTTTAATGTCAGCCGCACGAAGGTCAGACAAGCGCTAACCTCGCTCTCCAAAGAGGGGCTGGTAACCCTGCACCCCAATCGCGGGGCGTATGTGACGCGCCCTACCCGCCAGGAAGCGCTGGACCTCATGGAAACCAGACGTTTGATTGAGCCAGAAATTATCCGTCAGGTAATTGCACGCGCAACGCCCAAAGACCTAGAAAAACTCAAGGCTCATCTAGAGGAAGAGGATCGCGCCAGGGAAGAGGGCAATCGCCGCCTTATTATCAGTCTCACTGGCAAGTTTCATATGCTGTTGGCAGAGCTCGGCGGCAATATTTTTATTCAGAAGTTGATGTCCGAACTATGCCCACTCACCTGTTTGATCATTGCCCTTTACGATGCCCCGCAAATGCCCGCCTGCCCCGAGGATGAGCATGCCCGCATTGTCGAAGCCATCATCAATAAAGATGTTGAAGGAGCCATTCATCTCATGCTCCATCACCTGAATCACATCCAGGATGCCCTTCACCTAGTAGATCCTGAGGCGCGAGACATTCATTGGGAAGCACTGTTTGGCTAACCCACTACGGTACTATCGCGGCCGGGAGGGAGAGTGGTGCTGATGCCAGTGCCTAGCAATGTCACTACGCCGTGCGACCCAAACGCGCTCATGGCTGGCCACATGGTCAAGAAAACGCTCCAACGCCTGTGCCCTACCCGGCCGACCTGCCAAGCGGCAGTGTAGGCCTAGAGACATCATGCGCGGCTGGTACTGGCCCTCCCGATAGAGCGCATCAAAGGTATCCACCATATAGTCGAGCCACTGTCGCGACGTATTGAACCCTGGGGCCTCGGCGTAGCGCATGTCGTTGGTATCAAATGCGTAAGGCAAGACGAGATGCTCACCCTCGGGGTGTTTCACCCAGTAAGGCAAGTCATCGTTATAGGCATCCGAATCATAAAGGAAACCGCCTTCGGCAATGATCAGCCGTCGCGTCATTTCGCTTATACGCCCGGTGTACCATCCCAACGGGCGCTGCCCACTCAGCCGGGTCAGCGTGGCCACAGTGCGGCGGATATCCTCAGCCTCCTGCTCTGGAGAAACTCCTTTATAATCAATCCAGCGCCAGCCATGTGCGGCGATTTCATGACCATCGCGTACCATCCGCTGCGCTACTTCTGGCAGCCGCTCAAGTGCCTGAGCGACAGCGAAGATAGTAAGTGGCAATTGTCGTCGTTGAAAGATGTCCAACAGCCGCCAGATCCCCACACGACTGCCATACTCGTAATGGGATTCCATGTTGAGGTTGCGCCGATTAGGCCAGGGTTGGCAACGCATATCGCTGTTCAGGCTTTCCGAACCGCTGTCGCCATCAAGCAGATGTGCCTCGGCGCCCTCTTCTACATTCAAAACAATGGATAGCGCTAGTCGTGTATTACCCGGCCAGTTAGGCTGAGGAGGACACTCTCCATAGCCCCGCAAATCCAGCAGGCGCTCCGCCATATCAAGGTTAATCGCCGATGGCATGAGATGCCCCTTCAGTTGGTCGTGTGAACACAATCTGGCCACTGCTGGCGAAAGCCTGCCGCTTCCAGCTGCATAGCCACCTGCAGAAGCAGATGCTCGTTACCCGGTTTAGCTACCAGTTGTATGCCCACAGGTAGTTGCCCAGGCTGGCGAGGTACAGGTAGGCACAGCGTAGGAAAACCTACTAACGAGACCAGAAACGTACATGCTAAATAATCGATGATCGACTCACAGGCGTGACCATCAATCTCCCATACATCATCTTGTGCATTATCAAACGGCATCACGCTGGTAGCCGGCAGAACAAGCACGTCAAACTGCGCAAAAAACGCCTGAAAGCGGCGATACAAGGTGGTACGAGTATTCTCGGCATGTAGATACTCTGACGCGCTAACTCCCTCACCTTGGCGTACATTCCAGGCAAACGAGGCAGAAAGATGCTGCTCCTGTGCATTAACCAGCTCACCAAACGTTGCCCATGACTCAGCCGCTCGGAGCGTCTTGAAAGCGGCCACGCCCCCGTCAACATTAGGATGCCGCCACTCCACGCGCCCCAGCAGCGCCTCAATGTGCGCTACGGCCTGTTCAAAAACCCTACGGATCTGATGGGATACGTGATAGGCCCCGCCAAAGGTTACGGATGCCGCTACCCGCACAGCGCCTGACGTGCTGAAGTCCCCGTTGTTAGCCACTGCTTGTGTGTACGCGGTCGTGCTAGGCCGGAATGAGCTGGGATCGTCAGTATGGGCGCCCTGCATCACACTCATCATCAGTGCTGTGTCCCGCACGTTGCGCGCCAGTGCCCCCTGAGTGGAAAGCATGCTCCATCCACGCGGGCGGTATGGCTCGGCGATAGTACCTGGCGTTGGCCGCAGCCCAACACAACCACAGAAAGCAGCGGGCGTTCGAACCGAACCACCAAAGTCAGTGCCTTGCGCCAACGGCACCATTCCGGTAGCTACTGCGACAGCCGAACCACCGCTTGACCCGCCGGAGCTTAGCTTCAGATCCCACGGGTTGGCAGTGGGGCCACAAAGGCTGTTAGTACACACCGCGCCGAAGGCAAACTCTGGTGTATTGGTTTTACCCAGCACAATAGCGCCGGCCGCCTTTAGTCGTGCCACCGAAAGCTCATCCCGCTCGGGACGATTGTGTGCAAACAGTCGTGCCCCTTTGGTTGTGGGTAGCCCTACGGTATCCGTGACATCTTTCACAGCCACCGGCAAACCATGTAGCGCGCCTAACGGCTGGCCAGAGCGCCGCTTCCGATCACAATCCTCTGCCGCAGCACGAGCACCGTCTGCATCCACGCTAATAAATGCCTGCAACGAGCCATTAAGAGCAGCAATGCGAGACAGCGACGCCTCCACAAGCGCCAAGGATGTGAGGCGACCCTCGGTTAATTGGATAAGCAGTTCAGTGGCTGGCTGGTGCAGCGTAACGTTCATTGCGTCTTGCACGTTCGGCCCCTTATAGCAATAAATAGGGCAACCAAGTCACAATACTCGGAAACGCTATGATGAGAGCTACGGCCAGTAGTAAGACCACGACGAACGGCGTAATACCCCAGTAGACATCGATAATTGAGCCAGACCGGCGCACCCCCTGCACAACGAACAAGTTCATGCCTATTGGCGGAGTAATCAATGCCAGCTCCATCATCAGAACCAAGAAGATGCCAAACCAAACCGGATCGATCCCCATGAACACGACAATGGGGAAAACAATGGGTATGGTACCCACCATCATGGAGAGCGTTTCAATAAAGCAGCCCAGAATGAGATAAAAAACCACAAGCACCAGCAAAAAGCCCAACACACTCAGCTCCATGGAGGCCACGAAACTCGTTAGCGCCTGGGGAACCCCCAGCACGCCCACCACAAACTTCAGGAAAAAGGCCGCTACGATAATCAATAGGATCATTGCCGTGGTGCGTACCGTGGAGAGAAACGCTTCATGGAGCATCGTTATGCTCAAAGCACGATTCCAAACCGCTAGCCCGAGGGCCATTAACACCCCTAACGCAGCCGCTTCAGTCGGCGTAGCCCAGCCCAGATAGATGCTCCCCATCACTACACCAAATACCAGCAGCGGCGGAATGAGATGTTTAAGGCTGGTCAATTTAATCTTTAACGAGCTTTTCGCCTGAATGGTTCCGGCAAGGCTGGGAAACAGCGTGCAGATAATGGCAATCGCCAGCATGAACAGCGTAACGAGTAGTAGGCCTGGCACTAATCCAGCGGCAAACAGGCGACCTACTGAAGTCCCCGTCAATGCACCATAGATAATCAGATTCACACTGGGGGGAATCAAAATCCCTAACGTTGCGCCAGCCGCAATCGACCCCAATACCAGACGCTCATTGAACCTACGCTCCCTGAACTCTGGAAGCGCGACGGTGGCGATGGTCGCCGCTGTCGCGACCGATGACCCAGAAACTGCTGCAAACAGGCCGCTCGCACCGATATTGGTATGCAGTAGCCCGCCGGGCAAACGGCCTAGTAGCACCGATAACCCGGTATACATCCGCTGGGTGACGCCGCAGCGTAGCAGCAGTTCGCCAAGCAGGATAAAGAGCGGTATGGCCGTTAATAGAAAGTCGTTCATGACCGCCCATAGCTGGGTACCAAAGGTGCTCAACATGGCTGGGGAGATATACACCATGGTGCCAAGTGCACTGGCCAAAAATATAGCCACTGCCACATGAACACCAAGCATCATCAGCCCTAGCATAATGGCAAAGCCAATCAGGGCACCGCTAATGTCGATCATAAAGGCTCCCTTTTACTTTCCGGCCTGTTTTCCAACTGGCTCTCAGCCTCTGCCAGGCTTTTGTCCACTTCCTCTTGTAATGAAGGGGGGCCGTAGCATTCGTTAAGCATCTGATAGTTGGTTCTGAGCAGTAACCAGCAACTATGTATCAGCATGCTGGTGGCAACGAATGCAAACAGTGCCACACCGAACAACCACAACCCTTGAGGAATCCATAAAGGGGTTTGCAGTGGTGTACTGGCACGGCTTCCATAGGCAATGCTCGTTTGCCATGTACCCCATACCTGCAACAACATAAATACGGTAAATCCCGCCAATAACAGTATCGCCACGCCGTTCAGACAAGCCTGTATAGCAACGGGAAAACGGCTGAGCCCAAGCTCTATACGTGTATGCATCCGGTGCATCAGCGCGGCGGAAAAACCTACAGCAGACGTGATCGCCAAAATATAACCACCGAGCTCATCTACCCCCTGAACCGAGTGGCCCAATAAGCGACGAGCTACGATCTCGTAACCAATTAATAAACAGAGCCCAAGGCATGCATAGCCGCACATAATGGCGGCTATGTTGACCAGCCGCTCAAGACCTGGAAAGAACCTGATTGATCGCATCAGCGATGTCTCCTTATAGACACCGGGCGGGCACAAAACACCCGCCCGGCGGACTTATCACTCGATGGATAAACCGCGGGCTTCACCGATGGTGCTATTCCAGAGAGAAGCGCATTCTGCATAATTGGCATTACAGGTTTTAGACCAGGTAGGCAGGATAACGTCGGACACCGCCTCATTGAGTAGCGCTACATCCTCTTCACTTGGCTCAACAAGGGTCATATCGAAACGGTTGTAACCTTCGCAACTATCATCACCGGTCGAGCAGTTCACCGCATCCTGGGTGAGCGTTCTGGCCATATCCCAGTACTGGCTTTCCAGATCCGCATAAGCCTCTTCGATGGCCTCCTGTGCTTCGGCTGACATGGCATTCCATGTATCCTGATTCATCATGTGCGCCTGCACCGACCAGCTCACACCTAACATCAACAAGGAATCGGTAACTTCTGGCCAGTTACCGGTATTACCGGATGTTGGAGAAGTCACTCCACACTCCGCGACGCCACGCTGTAAAGCGGGATAGACTTCCGCGAACTGCAGCGTGATTGGTGTCGCCCCCAAATACTCCAATAAAGCAGACATGCTCGGAGTAAAGGAACGGACACGTTTACCGCGCAAGTCAGCCAGACTTGCGACATCACCAGAGCAGAAAAACACCTGGGGACCAAATGGCCATAGACCCATTACACGGGCATTAAAACGCTCCGCCACACGGTCACTGAACACACCACGATAGGCGTCGATAGTGATTTGGAGTGTATCGATATCCGGCGAGACGCCTATCAGGTCAAGGCCTTCCAGAAAAGGATCGTCACGCGAGGCAGAACCAATCGTTGTTTCAACAACATCGAAACTACCGCTACTGACCATGCGCATGGTGTCTTGCATATTGACGCCCACGACGTCCAGCGGATTGAAGTTGACCTGGATATCTAGGCCTGTCCGCTCGCCAAGGGTGGCGTAAAAATCACGTTCCAGCGCCGTATGGTGCTGATGGGTAGAAACGATACCAGTTGCATTCAAACTAAGCTGCTCAGCATAAAGAGCGCTTGATGACAGCGTTGCGATAGACACACCAATAGCCAGAGTCAGATGACGTTTTCTCATGACGATCCCCTTCAAGTTTTAAAGTAAGACTGCATGCGCTGGCGGGAAGGGACTCCCCTGTCCACCGCGGTGGAGACAAGGAAGTTATTCAAGGAATGCCAAAGCTCTGACAGGTGACGCCGAGCCTCCTTTGATGCGCAAAGGAATACCCTGAAAGGTAAATTCACCTTTGCCAATGAGCGCCTCTAAATTCCAAAGCCACTCGTAGTGCACCATGCCCAAGTCGCGACAAACCCGGTGGTTCTCGAAGATATTTTCATCCACACGATCGGTGGAGGGCCCCTCTACGCCATGCACCATGGAGCCCCGCTCGTATAGCCAGTGGGTCGCCTCTGCAGTGACCTGAGCATTGTTTGTACAGATGGTATCGTTAGGCCAGTGTCGTGTATTTAAGCCAGTACATATCAACACGATGTGTCCATCCACCTTTACCCCTGCTTCCTGCTCGGCTGCTTCCAGTGCCTCTCGGGTAATATCGCCTCGATCCCCTACGTGGCGTAGATCAAGGCATACCGCTTTGCCCATAAACATTTCCACGGGCATTTCATCAATGGTGGCACCTTCGGAATTATTGTGTGACAGCGCATCAACATGGGTGCCAGTGTGATCCAACATTCCCAGATAAAAGGTCGTGAAAGTTAATAGGTCTTCCGGCGTCCCCTGCTGGAATTTTTTGGATGCTTCATGGGTGGTGTGCGGAATAACAACAGGGCGCGCTAAGCGGCCCAAGGCGGGTAAGCCATCCTGAAGTGGCAGAGTAAGGTCGATAATGGTGGGCATTGTAATACCTTGGCTATTTTTTAAAGAATTGCTTAGCCAAGTCTCAGCACTTTTCATGCCAAGCTATCAACGGACAGCCTAATAAAAATAAAAATATTATTTTTCAATAAGTTAAAACCCCAAATAAAAAAAGAACATTATTGAAAATTAAATTGCATACAATATTGTTTAAAAAATAATGCACAATTATTGTGCTTGATGAGTCAATGGCGCATCTTCTTCGTGCATCAACGCATGCAATAATCAGATGTTCGCAAATTCTCAACATGAACTTTGTAGGAAGCAGTGCAGAGAGAGGTATCTCCATTAAATGGTGGGCGCCATCAAACTGATGCTGCATCATTTGGAGCACAGTGAATGCGAATTACAGCTAGATACCGAACCTGAGCACGATATTCACTGGGAGACACCTTACGGCTAGCTTTTTAAGCTGACGATAACCACACCGCCGCAAATTCATCCGCTGGTAACGGGCGGCCAAACCAGTAGCCTTGTGCTTGGTTGCAACCCATATCAGCTAATAAACGGGCTTGCTCGCGGGTTTCAACACCCTCTGCCACAGTCTTCATCTCTAACGCTTTCGCCATGGCAATAATGGTTTGCACAATGGTGCGGTCATGGTGGTTATCGAGCATTTCGCGGACAAAGGAGATATCAATCTTCAGCGCATCGGCAGCGAACCGACGAAGGTAGGAAAGAGAGGAGTAGCCGGTTCCAAAATCGTCGATAGAGAGTGAGTAACCCGCTTCCCGCATGGTGTGGGTTATCTCAATCGCTTGATCAGGGTCGCGCATAAAATCACTTTCGGTGAGCTCTAGTGCAATAGCGCTGGTAGGAACGCCCGCCGTTAGCTGGGCAATGTGAGCCGTTAATTGCGGGTCAGCAAACTGTTGGGCGGAAATATTGATCGATAGTCTGCCCGGTAGCGCCGTTTGGCGATGGGTTCGCCATGCGACTAATTGCCGGGCCGACTCCTCCAGTACCCAGTCTCCCAAGGGGCGTATCAAGCCGCGTTCTTCTGCCAGCGGTATAAACTCACCAGGGCTAACCCAGCCCCATTCGGCATCATGCCACCGGCATAGTGCTTCAGCGCCGGTAATCCGCCCACTGATAAGATCCACCTGGGGCTGATAATAGAGCTCCAGTCGATGCTCAGTAATCGCCGCACTAAGTCGCTCGCTCATCAGTTGGCGTCGTTGTAGTGCATGACGCATGGTTTGGGTATAGGGGCAGGTGTTGTTTTCTCGCCGCTTAGCGTGATGAAGCGCAATACTGGCAGCGTTGAACAGCTCGCCAGCCTCATTGACATCTTTCGGGTAGCAGCCAAAACCGATGCTGATATCAAGATGAAAGAGACGCCGATCCAACTGTATAGGACGGTTAACCGCTGAACGTAATTGTTGGACGATCATGCTTAAGGCACTTTTCTCGGTACCCACCACCAACATGGCAAACTCATCGCCCGATAAGCGCGCCAGCAAACCACCCTCAGGCGTCGCCTGCTGTAAGCGATCCGCTACGGTTACTAGCAGCTGATCTCCCACGTGATGGCCATATAGATCATTAACTTCTTTAAATCGCCGAATATCCAATAACAGTAAACAGAGTGGATGCGCCGCTTGCTGCGCTTCATTCCACATACGCCCCAACAACTCCATAAAACGAATGCGATTAGGCAGCCCCGTGGTGCTATCCGTGTAAGCCAATTGGTGCATATGGCGATGGTCTCGTCGCCGCTCAAGCTCAGCAGATGCGCCGGTGGACAAGATTTGTAATACCGAGGTGGCAAACGCATTGGTGGTCAGCGGCTGGCGGTAGTATACAATCATGACGCCGATCGCCTCTCCATTGGCATTATCCAAGCGTCGACCAATCCATGCCCGAGCCTGCATTGATGTGCCTTGCACGGGTAATGGCGGACCATCATGAACGACAGCTTCACGTTCCAGCACTACCTGCTCGCACGTCGATCCTTTCAGCGCAAAAGATTGAGGGTCAAGCTGGCGTCCTTCTACCACCATACTGACAGTCGTTGCTTGGCCCATCACATGTTCAACACCCTGTGGAGAGGTGTGCAGCAGCGCAATCAGGCCTGCATCGGCTTCCAGTACTTCCACTAACGTGGCGATCAGTTGCTGAAAATAATCATCGCCAACGCGCGTAGTAACAGTGGAGGCAACCTGCACCACGGCATTTTGGACGCGTTGAGACTCTTGCTGATCAGTGACGTCAGAAATAAACCCTTCCAGACAGAGCACCTCGCCAGCCTCATCCAAAATCGCCTGACCCTGCTCCCACATCCATCGGTAGCTCGCATCACGGTGACGCAGGCGATAAACCGCGCGATAAGGACGCCTGCTGACAATAGCCAGTTGAACTTCTTTAAGAAGTTGCTGCTGATCATCAGGGTGAATAAGGTCAGCAAAGCTCGTTAGCCGATTATTCTGTAACTCATCCGACCGATACCCTGTCAGAGCCTCAGCACCCTGGCTAACCAGTTGCATTGTCCAATTAGCATCATTCAAACAACGATACGCCATGCCAGGCAGATGATTTAACAACGTATTTAAACGACGCTCGCTCTCCCGCGCTACCTCTTCGCTCTCTTTTAAAGCTTCTTCCGCTTGGTGACGGCCTAGCTCTGCTCCTGCCTGTGCGGCGGCAATGCGCAATATCTCACTCGATAAATCATCAATCTGCATCGGTGCATTTTTAAGCACCGCTAACAGCCCAATAGGCGAGCCATCTACCGCATAAAGGGGTAGCCCCATATAGCTATCGGCCCCTAATGTTTGCAGTAGACTATCTTCAGGAAAGCGTAACTGGACATCGCAATCATAGAGGCAAAATTCACGCCCCATGACGGTTTCACAGGGGGTTCCCGATAAGGAATAAGTGAAGTTGTCTTGAAGCGCACCATTCGACCAAACGGCCAATGTATTGGCCGTGCCTTGCTCAGCGACAGCGGCCACTAATACATGCTCAACACTCAATATTGCGGCTAAGCGCTCAACCAAGGCTGCATAAAAATGTGGCGTTCCACTTTGCCCCATTCCTTCTGCCAACTGGCGAAAAATATCTGTCGCTTCCAACCTCGTTCGCATTAGTCCACTCACTTATCCCCGCTTTTTCTTCAGCTTAGCTTGAAGATTGCTTTCAAAGAAGCACCACCGCAGCATCTAAGTACTAATAAATAGTAGTTAGATGCTTATCAGGGATAAATAGCAACTATTTAACGCGTCATTGCTTCAGGTAAGTAGAGAACAATACCTGGGAAAAGGTGCATTAAGGCGATTGCCAATAGCATCAGCAGGAAGAAAGGTAGCGTGGCTTTGGTAATGGTCAGTATATCTTTACCCGTTAAGCCTTGAATCACGAATAGGTTGAAACCAACGGGCGGTGTAATCTGCGACATTTCGACAACGACCACTAGGTAAATACCAAACCAGATCAAGTCAAAACCAGCCGCACTCACCAACGGCATCACAATGGCTGTTACTAATAAAATCAGTGATATACCATCAAGAAAACAGCCCATCACTAACAGCAAAAGTGTTAGTGCAATCAGTAGCATAGTGGGCGAAAGCCCCATTTCGCCAATCGCTCTTGCCAGTTGCATCGGCACTTGAGTAAAGCCCATTGCAGAGGTCAGAAACGATGCACCAGCAATAATGAATGCGATCATGCAGGCCGTACGCACCGCCGCAAACAAAGAGCTAGTGAAGATTTCACGATTAAAATGCCCATTAAAGCGCGCAATAATAATCGACAATACGACACCTACCGCTGCCGCTTCCGTAGGGGAAGCCAGTCCACCATAAATAGAGAAGATGATACCGCCAATTAAGAGCAAAATTGGCATCAGCGCCCAGGTATTACGCAGCTTCTCAGCAAAGCTCATGTCGGACTCATCGGCCCCTGTCAGCCCTTCACGGTTGCCTTTAAGCAGTGCCCAAAGAATGAGATAACTCATAAACATCGCTAGTATCATCAGGCCAGGGCCGATACCGGCCATAAACAGCCTGGAGATCGACTGCTCAGTGACCACGCCGTAAACGATCAACACAATAGAGGGTGGAATCAAAAGCCCCAACGTGGAGGCGCTGGCCAGGGTGCCAATCGCCATATTGCTGTCATAGCCACGCCGTTCAAGCTCCGGCAGCGTCATTTTGCCTACCGTGGCACAGGTCGCCGCAGAAGAGCCGCACACTGCGGCAAACATGCCGCTACCAATAATATTGGTATGCAGTAGTCGACCCGGCAGGCGGTTCAACCAGGGCGACAGGCCACGAAACATGTTGTCGGCCAGCCCCGAGCGAAACAGAATCTCGCCCATCCAGATGAACATGGGCAGCGCCGTCAAATCCCAGCCATAGCTGGCGCTCCAGAAATCTGACGCCAAGATAGATCCTGGCGAGAACGAGCTAAAGAATTCGAGCGCTATCCAGGCTGTGCCAATCAGCGCGAAGGCAATCCACACCCCACTGCCAAGCAGCAGGGCTAAGGTAAAAACGGTAGCCAGACTTAGTAGTAGCACGGAGGTCTCTCCAGAATAAAAGGCTTATGCTGAGTGTCCACGAGTCGCGTTAATGTGAGCTGGGTTTTCATAAACTCAGTGCATCTCACTGTCATCAGTCGCGGTAGCCTCACGAAAACTGGAGGGGTCACGAGCCGCTATGCGCAGCGCCATAAACAAGGCTTCTGCAAGCGCCAAACACAGCAGTCCTACGCTCGTTGCCAGAACCGTCTGGGGAATCCACAGTGGAATAGATAAAAAGCCGGACGAAACATCGTTGTACTGCAGGCTCTCTCTTGCTAGCTCAATCAAGCCGTAACTCAGCAATAAGCTAATCGCTAGCGCTATAATCAGGCCAAATACTTCGAACCACACGCGAATGGCCGACGGCAATCGCGAGATAAGCAGTGTTACACGGATATGGGCATGATGAACAAAGGTATACGCCAAGCCCAAAAAAGTTGCCCCCACTAGCAGATAGGCTGCCAGTTCAGAGACGCCGGTAATACTTAGCCCTAACCGACCAAAGCCGGCCAGCTTTAGCAGTGCGTCTATCAAACGAAAGGTGACCTGTAACGCTATCAACCCACAGATCGTTACCATACAGGCCGCTGCTCCCCAGGCCCCTAGGCGATAGAGTTTGTCGAATTTAAACGTCATGTTCGTAGCCTCACAAAGCACGTAGGAAAAGGCATGCGGGGAAAAGCAGGGACGGGGCCTATGCCACCGCCCCTGCAAGAGATATCAAGACAGACTTAGCTGCCGCGCTGCTCGCGGTAAGTTTCTAGCGCCTGCTTGGCTTCCTCGTCGGCACGAGACTGCCAATCTTCAAACAACACATCGCCAGCGGCTTGTAACGCAGCGGCAATCGCCTCATTGGGGTCAGAAACGGCGATCCCGTTCTCTTCTAGCTTGGCCAAACTTGCATCGTTATCTTCACGACTCATTTCCCAGCCACGCTTTTCAGCCTCAGCGGCGGCTTCCATCAGCGCTTCCTGAGTCGCTTCATCTAAGCGATCAAAGCTACGCTGGCTGATGAACACGATATTTTTCGGTAGCCACAGGTTGGCGTTGGTGTAATCACTTACATAATCCCACGCTGCCATGGAGTTACCGGTGGAGCTTGAGGTAATCATGGCGTCCACACGGCCGGTGCTAAACGCGGTGGGGATATCGGACTCTTCCGTTTCAGTCGGGCTGCCGCCCAGGTTATTCACGAAGCGCTGGGTGTTGATGTTAGGTGCACGAACGCGCAAACCTTCAAACTGTTCAGGATCGGTTAGCGGCTCGGCGGTGTAAATTCCCTGGGCGGGCCAAGCTACGGCGTATAAAGGAATCAATCCTTCATAGGCAAACAGCTCGGTGATCATTGGCTTAGTGGCTTCCCAAAGTGCATAGGCATCATCATAGCCACCCGCTACACCCGGCAAAGTATCGACTTCAAAGATAGGATCATCGTTGGAGAGCACGGAGAGGAACACTTCACCCGCATCAATGGTGCCACGGCGAACCGACGGTTTAATCTCACCGTGCGCCACCAATGAACCGCCGCTATGTACGGTAATGGTCAGCTCACCGCCGGTAGCTTCCGCCACATCTTCGGCAAACTGCTTGGTGTTTTGGGTATGAAAACTGGCATCGCCGTAGGGCGTGGCCATGGTCCATTCCGCGGCGTGAGCCGACACGGTTAAGCCGCAGGCGGTCGCCAGTAGCAGAGAAGTCGTTATGGTCTTGCGCATCGTGAGAACCCTCTTATTTCTATTAATAGTGTGGTGTTTTTAATGGTGTGTTGCTGTTGCTTCGGTGGTGCCAGAGGAGACGCTTGGGGAAATCCAGCGCCCGGAGAAAAGTGTTGTTGTCATATCATCACGACGCGCCTGGGCATAGCTGCAGGCGCATTGTTGTGCCAACCGGGAGACACCGCGACAAAAACGCGGATGATTAGCGCTACGCCATATCACATCGTAGTGCATGGCCGGTAATGGCACCGGTAGCGCGAGGCGATAAAGCTCCCCCCGCTGCCACTCATCCAGGACGGTGGAGACAGGCAGCGCGCCGATCCCCAACCCTTCGGTAGTCATGCGTACAATTGTCATCAAAGTGCTAACACAATGAATACGCGGGCTGGCTACCCCCTGCTCTGCCAAGTAGTGCACTAGCTCTGAATACGGTCGCGCCTGTTTACCGAAGGAAATAAACGGCAGTTGTGTGCTCCATGCGTCGGCACTTTCGCTCAGCGTCTTGGCGTGCCGAGGGGAGACAAACATGCCCATCTCATAAGGGCTCAACGACTCATACTCAATCTGTTTTTGCGGCAAATAACCGTTCATTGCCAAGATGATATCCAGTTCATTAGCCAATAATTTCTCGTTCAGAACCGGTGAGTAATCAACCGTCAATTCGATGGTCAGCCCTGGATAGCGCTCGGTTAACCGTCGCATAAAGTCGGGAAACCAACTGTGGGCAATGGTTTCAATTGTGCCGAGCCGTAACGGTGCAGAAAAGGCCTCTTCGCTATCGAATAACTTCATTGCCTCATCACGCTGGTGCAGCATACGTTCAGCATGCATAAAGAACTCGCGGCCACGCATCGTGGGTTGAATGGGCCTTGCGGAGCGCTCTAGCAGCAATTCACCCACCGTTGTTTCCAAGCGTGAGATTCGCTCAGAAATGGAGGGCTGAGTGAGATGCAAGCGAGTAGCCGCTTTGCGGAAGGAGCCTAACCTTACCGCCCAGACGAAGGCCTCAAGTTCTTTAAAATCCATCATACTGACTCGCCTAAGCTAGGCTTTATGAATATGAATGACTCGTTCGCCGCTGCTAAAACCGTTCGAGAGTGCAGCATAAGACAAACGTCAGGCCTCTATCATGCAACTTTGAGACCATCTCCAGCAGTGGCAATCAACCAACGTTATTATCACGCCATGCTTATAGAGTGATAAGCGTATAGCAACCAACCGTCAACCATTTTTCCACCTAATAACAATATGATAGGAAGGCCCGATAATGAGTATCGTCAAAAACGATTGGCACTTAGCCAGCTGGGTTCATATATTGGTGTTGGTTTAACATTCAGCATGCGCCTGATAAGAGCATAAAAGAGGAGTCGTTATGGCCATCCCACTGCTTAATTGCGATATGGGCGAAAGTTTCGGCAACTGGACCATTGGGTTGGACGCCGACGCCATGCCCTATGTCGACTGCGCGAATATCGCCTGCGGCTTTCACGCCTCCGACCCGCATGTGATGCGCCGCACTGTCAAGTTGGCCGTACAGCATGACGTGCGTATTGGCGCGCACCCCGGCTTCCCAGATTTAATGGGGTTTGGTCGCCGCTCAATGGCCTGCTCGCCGGAAGAAGCGGAAGACATGGTGCTCTATCAGGTAGGCGCATTAGCGGGTATTTGCCAAGCGGAAGGTGCTCAACTGAGCTACATCAAACCGCATGGCGCGCTTTATAACGACATGGCGGCCAACCCGGCGCTGCTCGAAGGCGTGATGCGCGCGGTGCGTGCTTATGACCCCAGTCTTCCGTTAATGATTATGTCGACTGCCGACCCCGAGCCACACCGCGAGCTGGCTGCCAAGATGGGTATTACTCTGTGGTTCGAAACGTTTGCTGACCGCGCTTATGATGCGAACGGCCACTTGGCCTCACGGCGGTTGCCTAACGCAGTGCACCACGACCAAAACACCATCGTCAATCAGGCCATTAAGCTGGCCAAAGGCGAGCCACTTACCGCTCTTGATGGAACACCGCTTCACTTAGCCTGCGATACGCTGTGCGTTCATGGTGATAACCCCGAGTCAGTAGCCGCTGTACGCGCTATTCGCGAGGCCTTTCAGGCGCTGGAGCAGGCGTGAAAGCCACTATCGAAAGAGTCAATAACGTAAGTGTTGAAACCGCCGCCATGGATGCCTTGATGGTGCGTCTCTTCGATACCATCGATGAAACCAATATGGCGTGGGTCATTGCCGCCGACCAAACGCTGCGTAAGGCTTTCGGCGCAGCATTAATTGATTTGGTGCCCTCTTACACCACACTGCTAGTTCATTACGACTGCCAGCAGGTAACCCATAGCGAAGCCCTTCAACTTATTAACAGGGCGCTTTCAGGCCTTACCCCTGTGGATACTCAAGCGGGTGAGCTACACGACATCCCTGTGTGGTATGACGAAAGCGTGGGGCCTGAGCTGCCCTTGGTCGCCAAGCGTGCGGGCATAAGCGTGGACGAGCTAATCAAGCAGCACTGTAACCACGATTACTGCGTGTTTGCGCTGGGGTTCGCGCCCGGCTATGGATTTATGGGTTTAGTAGATGAAGCATTGGCCACGCCGCGCCTAAAAACACCACGCCGGAAAGTGGCGGCTGGCAGCGTTGGCATTGCGGATCGGCAAACCGCTATTTATCCACTGCTTTCGCCAGGTGGCTGGAACATTCTGGGACGTACCAATGTGCCGTTATTCGAGTATGCCAAGCGTGGCGATCCGCTTTTCCGCCCAGGCGACAAGGTGCGCTTTAGAGCGATCTCCCGCGCAGAGTTTGAAGCGGACGGTGGCGATACTACGCCGATGGAGGAGCGCCCATGAGCCATTCCTTGATGGATAACGCGCGCAAAGGGATGCTCGTTAAACAGGTTGGCCCACTGGCGCTCATCCAGGATGCCGGGCGATTTGGCGTCGGCCATTTAGGGGTTACCCAAGGTGGCGCCGCGGACTGGATCTCTTTCCGCTGGGCCAACTGGTTACTGGGTAATGCGCCAAACAGTGCCGCATTGGAAATCGTTATGGGTGGCGGCCTAAGCTTTGAAACTGAAAGCGAGGTGCGCTTGGCACTGGCAGGCGCTGATTTAGACGCTCAATTGGATGGCAAGCCACTCGCCCCCAATTCAAGCTTCAAGCTCCTGCCCGGCCAGCGCCTGGTCTTCCGCCAGCCGCGCCTGGGCCTGCGTGCGTACCTCGCCTTTCCCGGCGGGCTAAATGCGCCGGAAGTACTGGGCAGTCGCGCCTGCACCGCTCGCGAGCAAATTGGCGGTTTACATGAAGATGGCAAGCCACTGAAAGTGGGTGACCGTCTAACCTGGAAAGGCACCGCTCCAGCAGTGCGGCGCATTCCTGAAGGGCAAGGTCCACGCATGCCAGTGTCGGGCTGCCACTTACCCATCGTGCTGGGTTCGCAAATCGCCTCGTTTAGCGGGCGCTCCCTTTTTCAGGCGTTTAACCAACCATGGAAAGTAGATAACCGCGCTGACCGCATGGGCGTTCGGCTCACTGGCCCCAGCCTGCATGGCTCGCTGACAGGGATTATTTCGGAAGGAATTCCACTAGGTGCGGTACAGATACCACCGGACGGCCAACCTATAGTGCTGATGAATGACCGCCAGACGATTGGCGGCTACCCGCGCTTAGGCGCCCTCACCCCGATTGCCTGCGCCACGCTTTCCCAGTGCCTTCCCGGCACCGAGGTATGGCTAACGCCGGTCAGCGTTAGTCAGGCGCAAGATGATTATCGAGACCAGCTAAAAGTGTGGAGTTAACGCTGAAAAGCCCCCAATGGGGGCTTATGTCAGTAATGGTTCGTAGCGATCAGTGTCTAGCCATCTGCAGCTCTTTAACGACGATATCACCATCAATCACGACGGGTTCATCATCGAGAAACAGTGAACAGTTGCGCATCGGAATATCCAGATGGCAGGCGGTATCGTTAGACCCGCCCAGCTCGCTATTCGGGCCGGTTGAGAACATCACGTTGCCGTAGAAACTGCGGGGTTCCATACCCATGCCACCGGGAAACTCACCCGGCACCATGCGGTGCCATTTGGCATTAGGATTCATGCCCCATCCGACATGACTCATGCCCATCCCGCGCGGGTCGTTAAAGCTATCCATATAGGATTTCACTAATTCGGCATCCAGGCCGCCACGTATATCGGTAATCCAGCCCTTCTCAATGGTGTACGTAATGGGCTCTCTGACATACATATTTTGGGGAAGCAGGATATCACCGGGCGCCACTACAATGGTGCCATCAACGCCATCGTCATCACCGCCGGTAAATACAAAGCCCGACGGCCAGTGATCCCAGCGGCCGGGCTCATCGGTACAGGCATATTCAGCAACGGTGGGGTAAGTATTCAGTTGATAGGTGACATCGGTACCGTGAGGTGAGGTGATTCGCATTACTTTGGCTTTTTCCAGCAGCGCAGCGGCTAATTCGACCTTCTCTCTTAACTCCTTGGTGGGCATCATTCTGGCTAGCAGTTCCGGGGGTTCAACCGCCGTTAATATGCGTGTGCCCGCTGCTTGAATCGCCATTTGCTCCGGTGAGAAAAGCAGGAAAATACAGTCGATCAACATGTCGCAGTTTTTAAGCGCTTCCACCGCATCGGGCATGCTGGCCAGCCCCGTTGTTCCCACGTTCCAGCCACCAGTGGGTAGCGGCGCGGGCAAGCGCATGTGATACATATTGGCGCCTAAACGCTGCCCTGCCGCCATAAAGGCGTCGGCATAATCAAGGCGTTCACTGCCCTGGGTCAACACCACCAGTTTCTCACCTTCATGTACGCCAGACATTTTTAACTGCTGAAGGCAAATTTCCGTAAAGCTTGCATGATCCATAAAGACTCCTAACTTCCCAGGCGAAAACTCAAGCTATCTCGTGACCGGGAAGTGTTAGCGGAGAGCGCTCGTGCTCGCTTTTAGGCACACCAAGCGCTCTATATTGTTAGGTATAAACAGGACTTTAAAAGGCTAGGCGGCCGCTCCTTTGGTCGGCTGTACGGTGGTGGGGTGACGCTTTTTACTCAGCTCTTCAGAGATGGCCGTAAAGAAAGCATCTGTGGAGGCTTGATGAGGCTTGGTGGCTAAACTAACGCCGACAAACAGCACACTAGCGACCACAATGCCCCATACGCCGGAGGGTAAGCCCAACAAGGAGTTACCGGTGGCATACATCAGCAGCACAAAGGCACTGGTGCCCACCACGCTTACCAGCGCACCGGCAGACGTACCGCGTTTCCAGTAAAAGGCACCAATAATGGCAGGTACCATCGCCACTAAGCCTGATGAGGCAGCCACCGACAGCACTGCAATAAGATCAAGCTGAAGCTCGGCAAACCCTAACGCCATTAGTGCAATCACCGGTACGACAAATTTACCCACCAGCAGTTGGCGCTTTTCACTAACATTAGGTTTGACGTTGGCATAGACATCACGGGAAACCATGGAGGCCAGCGTCAGCATGATCGAATCAATGGTGGAGACAGCGGCGGCCATAATGCCGATCATCACGATCACCCCGAGTACTGGTGGCACAAACTCCGATGCCAACAGGGTGGGCGTGGCTAAATCCGCACGCGCCAGGCTTGGGAAAGCGGCCAAGGCGGAGAAGCCCCATAGCACAGAAACCATGGTGTAAATAAAACCAAACACCAGGAAGCCAATCAGCATATGACGCATTGAGCGCAGCGAAGAGGGCATAAACAAACGCTGACTGACCTGAGGATTAGAAAGACTAAAGAAGAACCAGGGAATCGTTAGTCCTAGGAAAGTAACGAAGCTGAATAGCCCTGAGCCCGGCACGGTTAACGACTGCGGATGTTCCGTCGCCAGGGTATTGAATAGCGCGCTGAAACCACCCAAACCTTGAATAACCAGAAAGGCTACCAGTGTTGAGGCGACAATCATCATGATCGCCTGGAGGGAGTCGGTCCACATTACTGAACGAATGCCCGCAATATAGGAGAAGAAGATAGCAATCACGGTTGCCAGCACCACACCGGTGGTAAAGGTAATCGCTCCATCAGTAATGCCTTGCAACAGATAACCGACACCTGCGAGCTGCACGGCTGAATAAGGAATAAGGAAGATACAGCTGGCAATGGAAACGGCCATGGCAACATGCTTGCTATTGTAGCGGTGACCGAGCATCTCGCTTGGCGTTACAAAGCCAAATTTTTTGCCAACGGCCCAAAACTTAGGTCCGAAAATAGCTACGAGGGAAACACCGGCAAAATAGATAATTTCAAAGCCCAACGCGCCAACGCCGCCGGCATAGGTCAGCCCTGCCAAGCCCACCATCATGAACGCACTATAGGTGGTGGCACTGTAGCTAAGCGCTGAGACAAAGCCATTCATTTGTCGGTTGCCCAGGAAGTATCCAGACATACTTTCTGAAGGGCCTTGGCGGGACAGAATCGCAATGCCTATCGCGATCACTAAGTAGATGGCAATGGACCACCAGATGAGTGACTCAGTCATTGCTGTGCTCCTCAAAATCTTTAGTGATAAACACGTTCAGTGCAATGACGACTAGCCCTGCAACGGCCCAAAACAGGAAGCTGCCATACCAGAGCGCCACGCCGCTCAGTAGGGTGTAAGGCACTAAATAGCTAAGCAAGACGACCGCCCATACTAGCCATATCCATTTACTGCGTTTCATAGTCCACCTCGGTTTATTACGTCAGGGAGTAGAGTGTGTGTTGTTGTGGTGAGGCTGGCGTAAATCAGTGATACGTTTTTCTAGTTGTTGCCAAGGCGCTTTGTCGGGTGCAAAACGCGCTCGGAGATACGTCGCTAAATCAGCGACCTGGGTATTGCTAAAACTGTCGGCAAAGCCCGGCATACTGCCGATGCCAGACACATGATCCGCGTGGACACCGCCAAGAATTGACTGAATAACATTATCGGGGTGATCGCTATGCACGTTGGTATTCAGCGCAAGGCTGGTGCTTGCGCGTGAAAAACTCGGCACGCCGGTCTCTACATGGCAGGCCGCACAGGCACCCTCAAATAAGCGTTCCCCCGCCTCCATCCCTGGTGAGCTCACCGCTGCACGGGTCACGCGCTGTTCAGCCCCTGCCATGGTTGCCTCGCTATTGCCTGTGGGAGCCTGCATTTGAGCAGCCACATAGTGGGCAATCGCCCGCACATCGTATTCAGGTAGCTCAGCCAAGCCCGCCACGACTGGTGCCATAGGGCCAGAGGCAACACCGTGTAGCACCGACTCGCCATGGCGAAGATAGTCGAAAAGCGATGCTTCACTCCACGGAATGGGCGCACGCGACAGGGTGTTGAGCGGTGGCGCTTCCCAGCCATCCACAAAAGCGCCAGCTAAGTAAGCGTCACCGCTTTTCTCAGCACCCATCGCATTGCGTGGGCTATGGCAGGCGCTGCAGTGGCCTAAGCCTTCGGCGAGGTAAGCCCCGCGATTATACAATTCACTTTGCATAGGGTCTGGCTGGAAGGGGGTAGGGTCGTGATAAAGCGCGTTCCAGCCCGCCATTAAGGCGCGCACGTTAAAGGGGAAAGAGAGTGCATTAGTAGGCTTTTCAGCGGCAATGGCTGGCTGGGCCATTAAGTAGGCATAGAGCGCCTGCAAATCGGTATCGCTTGTTTTGGCGAATGCTGTGTAGGGAAAAGCAGGATAAAGGTGGCTACCATCACGGCTGATGCCATGGCGCATCGCCCGCTCAAACGCCGCGTAGGACCACTGACCAATCCCCGTAGCTTCATCCGGGGTAATGTTAGTGCTGTAAAGAGTACCAAAGGGCGTTTCAAAAGCCCGCCCCCCTACATTGGTACTTCCCCCCTCAGAGGTATGGCATGCGGCGCAGTCTCCCGCGGCGGCGACTAAGCGCCCGCGCTCAATGGTCTCAGCGGAATAAAGATTGGCGGCGGGTCGAGCGATCGGCGCAAGGGTACTTTTCCAAGGCCACGCCATTACCGCGGTGCCTGCGACCGTGGTCAGCGCCGCGGCAGCTAACCAGCGGCGGCCAGTGGCTCGCTTCGCTAAGCGCTGCTGTGTTGCTCCCTCGGTCGTCGCTTCCTTTAACGCCTCTCGCACGCGCTTGGCTGTAAAAGGGGGCTGACGAAAACGGATGCCGGTCGCATCAAAGAGTGCATTGGCGATAACCGCAACGCCGGGGGAAAGCTCTGCACCGGTTAATAGGTCACTCGCTGCAGGACGCAGCGACGCTGTTTTTGTTTGGGTAACGGCTGGGCTGTCGCGGTTAACTAGCGCACTCGGCGCAATTTCGACGCTTTGTTCTGGCGCATCACTGCCATCGCCCCACTCATCAAATCCAGGTGCTTGCCCCAAAAGGGGGCGGGCTTCACCCAATATTCGCTCTTGGAGCGTTTGTTGAAGGCCCGCCGTATCCACCTCAGGGCCATCATCTTGACCAACAATTAATCGCGTTAGCTGGACATCACCCGTAACACGGTTGACCGCAACATCGGCAATCCAAGCAGAGCGCACCCCTGCTTCCATCCGCTGATGACGATCAGGCAACTGAGCGAAAGCAAAACCGCGCCCCTGCAACAAGTCTAGTGGCACTGAGTCGGTGGGTTTCTTGAGTGGCACTTGCCACCCAGCGCGCTTGGCTACCGACTCAATCAGCTCGATAGACCGCGCATCTTTGAGATGACGAAGACGCAGCGATACGGGGTCTTGTCCGCTATCGCGAGCCACTTCATCTAAAAAGGATTCCCGCGCAAAGGCCTGCTGAATGCCTATTAGTGTGGCGCTGCTAGGCGTCTGGCTAGGCTGCTGGAGTCGCGCCGAAAGATGTTGATCTCGAAAGACATAGGGTGACAAGACAGAGGCAGACAACGCAGTTGGATCGCTATCGTCTGCTGGCACTTGCGGTATAGATTCTGGTGCTGCTGCCCTGCCGCTTAACCAGAGCCCAACCGCAGCTACTTCACCGCTGCTGTTAGCCTGCTGATAGTGATAGCGGGCTATCTCGCCACTATCAGTAAGCTCAGCAGTTAACGACATTCGCTGGGCTTGGCCTAGCGCCTCTACATCTTGTGTATAGCGCGCATCTAGCCAGACCGCTACCGGGCAACCCAGCGCTTGGGACATAAGCGCGGCATCCACGGCGGCATCATCGCCGCAGTGGCGCCCAAGGCCGGTTGTTTGACTCGACATCGGCTGCTGATCAAGGCTGTAAAGCTCAATCTGACTCGCATCCAGGGCGGTTAAGCTAGCCAAATCCTGCTGAAGTACCAAGGGGGTGGTTGTTTGCCCCCATATCTTCAAATGGTGATCGTTAACATCGGCAACTACCCAGCCGGGGTGATTGCCCCAGCGCATACGACTGGGCCAGACATACACGTGTTGCGCTGAGACTTCAGCTTGAAGCTCTTGATAGCGCAGCGAACGGCGCGCACTACCCGCTTTTTCACTATTCTCTAGCGCTTTATTAGGCTCGCTGAGAACCGTTTGCCACTCAATCTGCAGCTGTTTAGCGGCGTCTCTCGCTACCGCTAAACTCTCTGCCACCACGCCCACGAAATTGCCTTCCACCACCACATCAACCTGACCCGGCAATAACGCCACGCTGGCGCTATCGACACTTAATAAGTGAGCGCTCTCAAAGCGTTCACCGTTCCAGTGGTAGTAAGGTGGGCGGACGACAACACCATAGCGCACATGGGTAAGCTGCGAAGGTAGCCCCTCTCCATTATCTTCCTGGGTTGGCAGCGTACGCTTACTCATTCAAAGCCTCCTGCTGCTCGGCGGCATTGATCACCACAGCAAGCTGGGCGGCTTGGAGAATTTCAACATGGGTACCACACCGGCAGAGGTTATGTTCAAGGGCGGCACGTATCTGTTGAGGCGAGGGCTCCGCGTTATGATTGAGCAGCGCGCGAATCGTTATAATCATACCGTTCAAGCAGTAACCACACTGAGCCGCTTGCGCGTCGATAAATGCTTGTTGCACGGGATCAAGCTGACCATTCTGGGAAAGGCCATCAAGCGTCGTAATGTCATGGCCAGCGGCAGCCGATACGGGCAGCACGCAAGCACGCGCCGCCATGCCATCAATCAGTACACTGCACGCGCCGCATTCGCCCAAACCACAGCCATATTTAGGGCCATTGAGCGCTAGATCATTACGCAAGACATTAAGCAGCGGCGTATTCAATGGCACCGCCACTTCCCTCACCTGTCCATTAACTGTCAGCTTTAGCGTCATAGGGGATCATCATCGTTATTGTTAAAGCGGCCTTCTTACTTAGATATTACTAATAAAGCCTAGCTATTAAACCCTGCCTGATGCACCAGATGAGTGCGAAGCAAAATAGTCACGACCATTAAAGGTGCGTACGCCATAAAAAATGCTCTATTAAACGTATAGCACTCAATGGGCACTTTCTTCAAGTTTTTAAAAACACTAAAAATATAATAAAAAATACATTAAAATCAATTAATTATTACAACAATCAGTATTTAACCCTATAAAAATATTTTCAGCAATTAATTCTTGACCAATAAATAAATGGTGTATACGTTGTTTTATAGCGTTCATAGACTCCCTTGAAATCGCTTCGACACACAGCATTTTCAACAGGGACATGTGACTAAACAGCGAGGAAACAACGATATGAACAATAAACCCACCATTGCCGTTATCGGCGCAGGTCTTGGCGGCGCGGCTGCAGGCGCGCTGCTGCAGCAAGCGGGCTACCCCACCAAGGTGTATGAACAAGCCCCTGCATTTTCTCGCTTAGGGGCTGGTATTCATCTTGGCCCTAACGTCATGAAGGTCATGCGCCGTATTGGCATCGAAGATCAGCTCAATGCCATGGGGTCGCACCCTGATCATTGGTTCAGCCGTAATGGCATGACAGGCGAATACCAATCACGTATCCCCCTGGGTGAGTTTGCGCGCGAAAACTATGGCGCGTCTTACATCACCGTTCACCGTGGTGATCTTCACGAATTAATGGTCAGTACACTGGACCAAAACAACCTCTTTTTTGATAAGCGCTTAGTGGATGTGGATGAGACAGGCGAAAAAGTGGTCATGACCTTTGCCGATGGCTCCACCGAAGAGGCCGATTTGGTGATCGGCGCTGATGGCGTTAACTCGCGCTTACGCGAGAAGCTGCTTGGCCCTGAAGCGCCCATTTACAGCGGATGGGTCGCTCATCGGGCGATTATCTCGGCGGAAAAACTCAAAGCATACGACCTGGATTTCGAAGCCTGCGTAAAGTGGTGGTCGGAAGATCGTCACATGATGGTGTACTTCGTCACCGGTGACGAAAAAGAGTACTACTACGTGACGGGCGTGCCTGAGCCTGATTGGAATCACGGCACCTCTTTTGTCGATAGCTCACGTGAAGAGATGCGCGAGGCTTTCAAGGGCTACCACCCCACCGTGCAGGCGTTGATCGACTGCACTGAAAGCGTCACCAAATGGCCGCTGTTGGAGCGTAATCCTCTACCACTGTGGCATGAAAACCGGCTGGTACTGCTCGGTGACGCCTGCCACCCCATGAAACCGCATATGGCCCAGGGCGCCGCGATGGCCATTGAAGATGCTGCCATGCTGGTGCGCTGCCTTGAACAGGTGGGTGCCGACGATTATCAAAACGCGTTTGAGCTTTACCGCACCAACCGCTTTGAACGTGCTTCCCGGGTACAGCAGGTTTCCCATGACAATACCTGGCTTCGTGAAGACGAAGACCCCGCCTGGGTGTTTGGCTATGACGTTTTCGAGGTACCGCTGAAGCAGCCAATTAACGAAGGGAGCCCGGTATGAGTAGCACCTATCTCTATGGCGCCAACCTCCACGCCAACGGTATTCGTCAGCACTACTTGCGCTTCGGGGACAGCGCCGACGCCTCGCGCCAGCCGCTGGTGCTGATACCCGGCATTACCAGCCCCGCCATTACGTGGAGTTTTGTTGCGGAGCGCCTGGGACAGCACTTTGATACTTATGTGCTCGACGTTCGTGGGCGTGGTTTGTCCTCGACTGGCCCAGACATCGCTTACGATACCGATACCTGTGCCGATGACGTCATCGCTTTCATTGACGCACTGGAACTGAAAAATGTCATCCTGGCGGGCCACTCTATGGGGGCACGCTTTGCACTTCGAGCCGTAAATCGTGGCGCCAAGGGCATCGACAAGTTGGTACTGATCGACCCGCCCGTTTCAGGACCAGGCCGCCGGGAGTATCCCAGCAAGTTACCGTGGTATGTCGACTCTATCCGCGACTGCACCCGGGGCGCCGATATCGAGACCATGCGCCACTACTGCCCTACCTGGAGCAACGAGCAGCTACGTTTGCGTGCCGAGTGGCTGCACACCTGCTTTGAGCCCGCCATCGTTCAGGCGTTTGAAGAGTTTCACAGCGTTGATATCCACCAGGATTTCCCTGGCATCAAGGTGCCCACGCTGCTGATGTGTGCGGGTAAGGGCGGGGTTATCCAAGATGAGGATCGCGCCGAAATACGCTCCCTGCTACCGACAATTCGCATTACCACCGCGGAACAAGCGGGCCATATGATTCCCTGGGATGACTTCGACGGCTTTTTTGCCGCCTTTGAAGACTTCCTGGGTACACAACTCTAACAAAGGCCAATGATCATGACCTCCAGCGCTACCACTAAAACATACCGTATCGGCCAGATTGTCCCCAGCTCCAACATCACCATGGAGACTGAGATCCCAGCGATGCTGGCGGCGCGGCAGTTGATTCGACCAGAACGCTTTACCTTCCACTCCAGCCGTATGCGTATGAAAACCGTCAGTAAGGATGAGCTGGCCGCCATGGATGCAGAGTCAGACCGCTGCGCCCTGGAGCTGTCTGATGCGGCAGTGGATGTTATGGGCTACGCATGCCTGGTCGCCATCATGGCCATGGGCCCCGGCTACCATCGTGAATCCCAGCAGCGGCTACGCAGCCGCACCCAAGAGAATGGCTGCGATACGCCAGTGGTCACCAGTGCAGGTGCGCTGGTGGATGCCCTGGGTGTGATGAAAGCCAAGCGTGTGGTGGTAGTGGCGCCCTATATGAAGCCGCTGACCGAGATGGTGGTGGACTATATCCGCCAGGAAGGTATTGAGGTGCTCGACTACCGGGCGCTTGAGATCCCCAACAACCTAGACGTTGCCCGCCACGACCCCGCCAATCTACCCGAGATTGTCGCTAGTCTCGACTTAACCAATATCGATGCGATTGTGCTGTCAGCCTGTGTGCAAATGCCATCACTGCCTGCCGTTGCCAAGGTAGAAGCGTTAACCGGCAAACCAGTGGTCACTGCTGCTATCGCGACCACCTACGCCATGCTTAAGGCACTCGACCTGGAGCCCATTGTTCCGGGTGCAGGCGCGCTCTTGTCAGGGGCTTACTAGGAGATCACCAGGAGATAGCGCCATGACAAACCCCATCCAAGAAGCAACCAGCGGCAGCGGTGCTAGTGACCGCTCATTAGATGACAGCTTAGATAGCAACTACAAAGGCGTCTGGGATGGCCGCATTGGTTTTGGTAAAAAACCCGTGTTGCTGGTCGTTGATTTTATGCAGGGCTACACCACCCCCGGCTCGCCGCTCTTTGCCCAGGGCGTGGTGGATGCTGTAGCCAATATGCCGCCGTTATTAAACACCGCACGGCGGACGGGCACGCCCGTGATCCACACCAACATCCTGTATCACGCCCCGGATCAAATCGATGGCGGCATATGGGTCAAAAAGGCACCGGTCATGCGGGCCATGGTGGCAGGTAATCCCTACGCGGAGCTCTGCCCCGAGGTGATGCCAAATGACGACGAGCTAGTGATGACCAAGCAGTATGCCAGCGCTTTTTTCGGCACATCGCTTGCTTCAACCCTCGTCGCGATGGGTATCGATACATTGATCATTACCGGCTGCTCCACCAGTGGCTGCATCCGCGCCACTGCCGTGGATGGGCTGCAATATGGCTTTCGCGTGATGGTTATTCGCGACTGTGTGGGCGACCGCCACCCTGCGCCCCATGAAGCCAACCTGTTTGATATCGATAGCAAGTATGGGGATGTGGTTGGGCTGGATGAAACGCTAGGTTACTTAATGCAGCGTTAGACGTATCCCAAAACGCGGGAACGCGAGCCTCTCTTTTGACTTACCCATCCGCGTTCATTTTTTCCAGCAGATGCATCAAGGCAATCCGTTCCGCTGGATTGAGGTTCTTCATGGTTTGATCACTGATCTGCTTGGCGCTGGGCACCATGTCTTCTACCAGTGCCTCGCCAGGTTCGGTGATCACGACCATGACTTTACGCTGATCGTTAGGGTCAGTGGTTAAGGTAATCCATTCACGTGCTTTGAGGCGCTTAATCACCCCACGGATCGTAGCTGGGTCTATCGCGGTGGCATTAACGATATCGGTCAGCGAACTAGGCCCACGCTCCATCACCGTGCACAGCGTCACAAACTGAATGGCGGTTAACTGTTTGTCGCTGCTATAGCGCTGAAAAATAGCCGTGTGGCGCTGGTAGGCTTTACGTAGTAGATGGCCCACTTGTTCGGAAAAATCATATCCCTGCTCAGAGGGCGTATGATGCTCGCCAGAAGACGAATGATGGAGCGCACTATCCGTTGTCATTACCTATCCTTAAATGTTGGCGACGTGTAAATCGAGTATGGCACTGGTTAACACGATGATGCATCAACGTATAAATTACTGCTTGCGCTGGGTCAATCCAGCATGCTTTTATGGTGTGTACGCTATAATTTTACCTTAGTTCTCGCTCAGACATTAGCTCAAATTGACATAAAAAAACGAAACTCAGAGATAGCTTGGGAGGCACGTCATGGCTGTTAAATCAGACTCTACAAGGCAGTCGCTGCTTCACGGGTCGGATCTGCTGGTAGTCTATCGCGACCCTGTCACGCCCCCCAAGCCAGCACCGGGACAACCAGGTACACACTCTGACTTCACCCCACGTGAGCCCGAAATATTCATTGCTATATTGAGTGATGGTCATATCCTCGCTTTCAACGGCCACGTGGATCTGGGCACTGGCATACGTACGGCGCTGGCACAAATTGTCGCTGAAGAGTTGAGCGTTGCTTTCGACAGCGTCACGATGGTGCTGGGTAACCCCTTTGAAGTACCCAATCAAGGACCTACGATCGCCAGCGCGAGCATTCAAATCACCGCCGAGCCACTGCGTCGAGCAGCAGCACAGGCGCGTGAACACCTGCTTACGCTGGCGGCTGGTCGCCTGAGCGTGGGACGCGAGACACTTCGCTGCCAAGGCGGATATATACACACAAGCGATACGTCGGTTAGCTATGGCGAGCTGCTCGTTGGTGCTCGGCATGCCTTAAAATTAGCTGACAGCCCCCCTCTCAAGCCCATCAGTGACTACACCGTAGTAGGCCAATCTACCTCCCGTGTGGATATTCCTGACAAAGTCACCGGCAAACTAACCTTTGTGCACGACTTACGCTTACCGAGCATGGTGCACGGCCGAGTGATCCGCCCCCCTTATGTGGGTCATGATCGCGGTGATTTTATAGGCACCAGTTTAGTGGCCGTTGACGAAAGCTCCGTGGCTAACTGCCCAGGGCTGATTAAAGTCGTTGTTATCGGTGACTTCGTCGGCGTCGTTGCTGAGCGGGAAGAGCAAGCCGCAGAGGCCGCCAAACAGCTCAAGGTTGAGTGGCGCCCTGTCGTTGGCCTGCCTCAGCTGGATAATATCGAGAAAGCGCTGCTGGAGCTGCCCAGCAAGCAGCGCATTCTGCTGGAAGAGGGCGACCTAGACAGCGCCCTTGCAAAAGCGAGTCATCAGCTTAATCGCAGCTATGTTTGGCCTTTTCAACTGCATGGTTCCATAGGCCCCTCTTGTTCGGTCGCCGATGCCCAAGAAGGTGCTCTTCACGTTTGGTCCGGAACACAAAATCCCCATAGTTTACGTGCAGAGCTTGCGCGGCTGACCGGGCTTGATGAAAGCGTCATCACCATCACCCGGATGGAAACCTCAGGCTGCTATGGGCGTAACTGCGCTGATGACGTTGGTGCCGATGCAGTGCTGCTTTCCCAAGCGGTGGGTCGCCCCGTGCGCGTGCAATTAACCCGCGAGCAGGAGCACACTTGGGAGCCAAAAGGGGCAGCCCAGTACATGGCTATTCAAGGTGGCTTGAATGCTGACGGCAGCCCAACAGGCTATCGCTTTAGCTCGCGCTACCCATCGAACAGCGCCCCCACCTTGGCACTCTTGCTGACCGGGGCCACCCCACCTGTCGATATCCCCTTCGAAATGGGTGATCGAACATCAGTACCGCCCTATCACTATCCGCATCGGCAGATTATTTGTGAAGACGTACCCACCCTGGTGCGTGCCTCCTGGCTACGCGGTGTTTCAGCGCTGCCCAACACGTTCGCTCACGAAAGCTATATTGATGAACTTGCCTATTTAGCGGGTGAAGATCCTGTCGCCTATCGCTTGCGCTACTTGACTGACGCCCGCGCCAGTGAGCTTGTCGAAGCACTCGTCGAACGTACGAACTGGCAGCCCAGCATCGCCAATGCTAACCCACGCAGCGATGGCGATTGGTGCTATGGCCGCGGCTTCGCTTATGCCCAATACGTGCATAGTAAATTTCCAGGCTTTGGTGCGGCACTCGCCGCCTGGGTGATTGAGCTTAAAGTCAACGTGAAGAGTGGTCGTATCGTCGTTGAACAGCTATACGTCGGCCAGGATGCCGGACTCATGGTAAACCCTGCCGGTGTACGCCATCAGGTACATGGCAACGTGATTCAGATGCTCAGTCGCACGTTAAAGGAACGAGTAACCTTTGAAGAGGGCTTACCCACCAGCAAAGAGTGGGGCGGGTACCCCATCCTCCGTTTTTCGGAACTTCCTGCAATCGACGTTTTGCTGCTTGACCGCCCAGAGCTGCCGCCCTTAGGCGTTGGCGAGTCCGCCTCACTGCCTGGCGCGCCCGCGATTGCCAACGCCCTCTTCGATGCCACAGGAGTAAGATTCACTCATCCACCCTTTACCCCAGACGCCGTTCGCAAGACACTGGAAAGCTCCCTCAGCTACTCCATGGACGATGTTAGCTAATGCACCATCTAGATCTTCAGGTTATTGAACGCGCACTAAAATGGGCTAATCAGGGGCTGACGGTGTGGCTCTGTACGGTATTAAAAACCTTTGGCTCGTCACCCAGAGAACCGGGTGCCATGCTGGTCACCTGTCAATCAGGCGAATACCTTGGCTCACTGTCAGGAGGATGTGTCGAAGAAGACTTCATCGCACGGCTGCAAAAGGGTGAGTTTGATGAGCCAGTGAAACGGGTGCGCTATGGTGGCGAGGATGGCTTAGCGAATATTCGTTTACCCTGTGGCGGCAGCCTTGAAGTGCTGGTCGAGCGGTTAGCGCCAAACACCGAAAACCTCACACACTTTGAAGTGATGCATGCCACGCTGCTGGGGCGCCAGCCCCTCACCCGCTGTATCAAATTGGATGGCAGCGGCAAACGCTTTAACCCCTCGAATATCGCCGATCCCGCCGTTACTTTCGATACCGCTAGCGTCAATATCCGCATCGGGCCAGCGCTACGGTTGATAATCGCCGGGATATCCTCGATTTCTTCGCCCTGTGCGCTATTTGCTCACTCACTGGGCTTTGAAGTGATTGTTTGCGACCCCAGAGACGAGGCTCGCAAGAACTTCAACGTACCCGGCGTAGAAATACAAGCGGTGTTGCCCTCGGTATTTATCGCCTCAGGGGGATGCCATGCCAATACGGCCGTTGTTGCCTTAACCCATGACCCTCGCATTGATGATTTAGCCATGATTGAAGCCGTCCGCACCGATGCCTTTTACATTGGCGTGATGGGCTCCCTTCAGACTTCGCAACAACGTGCCGAACGGTTGCTACGCTCCGGAGGGCTGACGGAAACCCAGGTAGCAAGAATCGCCATGCCGATTGGGCTTAATCTAGGCAGTAAAACACCAGCGGAGATTGCGCTCGCCGTGATGGCCGACATTATCCGTCTCTATCGAGGTAAAGCACGTAATGAGCTATAGCGACATTACACTCGTTGCAGCAACAGTTGTTAAGAAAAGTAGCTCTATTGTTTTCAAATCATGACGTTTAAGGCCCATGTACTGGGCCTTTCGATAATTATTAAAAAATTATCCATTTAAATAAAGGCACTAAAAACAGCAGCTTAAATATTTCATATATTAAGAAATTAATAATCAGCCAAATAAGCTAAAAATGAAACGTTACATATAAAAACAAAAACAGCATTAATGGTAACTTTTCTTTTAAAGAAACGTTAAAAACAACATTTTCGACTTAAGTTTAAACATTAGAAGCCGTTAATGACTAACGGTAGCAAGAGAACTTCTGGGAACCATAAAATAGCCAGCGTATGGCGCTGCTCGGTAGGCAGTGTCCTATGACTGGCCAACATGTCGAGGCAACAAATGAAAAAAATTTCTCGTCTCTCACTGACGCAGAAACTGCTAGCCGCTGTCGCCATACCACTATTGGTAGTAGCCGTTATCTTAGGTTTTATTGTCAATCAACAGCTGAATAATGCCATTCCTCCGCTGATTGATAATGCCGGTATGCGACAAGTAGAAGCACGATCAGATGAAATCAGCCGCTGGATTACTGGCTATCGTAATTGGATTGCAGTGCTTGCCAAAGATGAGCGTCTGGTCGAAGACGTACCGCTTGCTACTCATCGCGATTGGCTTGAAAAGCGTTACCCTCCGGGCGGAACCATCGAGTCACTGTTCTTTTCTGACGCATCAGGTGCCACGTTAACCCACGCAGGCGTCAATCTGGAAATTGCCGAGCGGCCCTATTTCAGAAGCTTGGTGACCGACGGTACTCAAGATAGTCTGCTCAGTGATCCTGTTATCTCTATGGTCAGCGGCCTGCCTACCGCCATTGTCGCCGATACTGTTTTTGATGATCGCGGCAACCGTGCAGGATTGCTAGGCATGACCGTTTCCATGGCTGCCGTTTCCGACATTACCTCCGATATCAATGTGGGCGAAGGCAGCTATGGCTGGTTAATCGACAGCCAAGGCCAGGTGATTGCTCACCCGGTTGAAGAGTATCGTATGTCGCTTAATTACACCGATGCTGACCAACAAGGCTACGAAGGAATGAATGCCTTGAGCCGAGAGATGCTCAATGGAACCGCAGGCTCTGGTGAAGTCACCATGCCCAGCGGAGAGCACACTATACTGATGTGGAGTCCCGTAGAAGGAACTTCCTGGGTTGTTGGTGTTACAGTGCCTGTTGCAGCCTTTACAGCCGTAACTAACAGTCTCCTGACATCCCTTCTGGTCGCTGGCTCTCTATTACTCATCATTCTTTTGGTTATCGTGGCATTTGCAGCACGCCGTGCGTTAGCGCCGATCAAGCAAACAGCCAACGCCATGGCAGATATCGCCCAAGGTAAAGGGGATTTAACCCGGCGTTTAGAGGCCAAAACCCAAGATGAAATTGGTGACCTTGCCCATGGTTTTAATGCCTTTGTAGAACGCATGCAGCTAACCCTTCAGGAAGTTCGCCAAAACGCTCGCACAGTATTATCCGACGCCAGTGACATGGCTGATAGCACCCAGGAATTATCCTCGCGAACCGAACAAGCGGCGGCAAATCTTCAGGAAACCTCTGCCTCAATGGAGCAGATCCACTCCACAGTGGCACATACGTCCCAAGCCTCCGAACAGGCTAATGGCCTCGCGCTTGAAGCTGCCAATGCCTCAGAGCGGGGCACCGAGTCCATGAATCAGATGGAAACCAAAATGGCCGCGATCAGTGATTCGGCCAATAAGATAAGTGACATTATTGGTTTGATTGATTCGATTGCTTTTCAAACCAACATTTTGGCGCTCAATGCATCCGTTGAAGCTGCCCGTGCCGGCGAGCAAGGCCGTGGCTTCGCCGTGGTGGCTAGTGAAGTGCGTACGCTGGCAAGCCGTTCAGCCTCTGCAGCGCATGATATTCGCGCCTTGATCGATATGTCGGTCAGCCACTCCCGGGAAGGTGGCGACATCGTCAAGGTAGCGGCGGAGCGCATGAAAGAGATTCGCCAAAGCGTCACCCAAGTATCCGATGTGATTGCTGAAATTGCCGCCGGTGCCCGCGAACAAACCACCGGTATTCAGCAGGTTAATACGGCGGTAGCCGAGATGGATATGATGACTCAGCAAAATGCTGCCATGGTCAGCCAAAGCGCCAACCTTGCTTCTGCGATGCGCGACAATGCCCGCAGCCTGGATCAGTTAATGAGTGAGTTTGTGCTTAATGAAGGTGGTACCACTGCGGCAGCATTGCCACACAGCACGCCGACCAAAGGGCGCTCTGCACCAGGGGGAGTCGTACCTCAAACGCCTCGCAGCCACACTAAGAGTACCCAGCAAAAGCATGAAGTTGCGGAGTGGGAGGAGTTTTAACACACCCTTCTCCTTCTGGCATACCGTATAGCCCAAGGCCGCTAAGTAGCTTTTGACCACAAAAAACCCCCACATCCAAAGATGCGGGGGTTATTTGTTTGTACTACTGTTGGCGGTGCTTAAGCGATATCAAAACGATCCGCGTTCATCACTTTTGTCCAGGCGGCGACGAAGTCTTTGACAAACTTTTCGTCGTTATCATCCTGGGCGTAGACTTCTGCATAGGAGCGCAGAATTGAGTGAGAGCCAAATACCAGATCAGTACGGGTGGCGGTCCACTTAACGGCACCCGTTTCACGGTCACGGATCTCGTAAAGGTTATTGCCGGTGGGCTTCCAGGTATTCGCCATATCGGTCAGATTGACGAAGAAGTCATTGGTCAACTGGCCTTCACGATCAGTGAATACACCATGCTTGGTGCCACCGTAGTTGGTGCCCAGTACCCGCATACCGCCCAATAACACGGTCATTTCTGGGGCCGTCAGGCCCATAAGCTGAGCACGATCCAGCAGCAGCTCTTCCGGCTTGACCACATACTCTTTCTTCAGCCAGTTGCGGAAGCCATCGGCCAGCGGCTCCAACGGTTCGAAAGACTCAGCATCGGTCATTTCGTCGGTTGAATCACCACGGCCTTTTGAGAAAGGCACACGCACATCATAGCCCGCGGCTTTTGCTGCTTTCTCAATCGCTACGCTACCTGCCAGCACAATCACATCGGCCAGGCTGGCACCGGTATCGGCAGAAATCTTCTCGTATACCGCTAATACGCTGGAAAGGCGAGCAGGCTCATTGCCTTCCCAATCCTTCTGGGGCGCCAAGCGGATGCGGGCACCGTTGGCACCGCCACGCATATCAGAGCCGCGGTAAGTGCGCGCACTATCCCATGCAGTGCTGACCATATCACTAATGGTCAAACCGCTAGCGGCGATTTTCTGCTTAACCACTTCTTCGCAGTAATCGGTGTTGCCGGCTGGTACCGGGTCCTGCCAGATCAAATCTTCAGCGGGAACTTCAGGACCGATGTAGCGTGCTTTCGGGCCTAGGTCACGGTGAGTGAGCTTGAACCACGCCTTGGCGAAGGTGTGCTTGAAGTACTCAGGATCCGCGATGAACTTCTCGCAAATGGCGCGGTAGGTTGGATCCACCTTCATCGCCATGTCCGCATCGGTCATGATCGGGTTGTGACGGATAGAAGGGTCGCTGGCGTCTACCGGCTTGTCTTCTTCCTTAATATTGATGGGTTCCCACTGGTGAGCACCGGCCGGGCTTTTGCGCAGTTCCCACTCATGTCCAAACAGCAGGTCAAAGTAGCCCATATCGAACTTCGTGGGGTGAGTGGTCCACGCGCCTTCAATGCCCGAGGTAACCGCATTGCTCGCCTTGCCACCCATGCTTGGGTTGCCCCAGCCAAAGCCCTGATTCTCAACGTCAGAGGCTTCAGGTTCAGCAGCCAGTGCTGCTGCGTCACCGTTACCGTGGCACTTACCAACCGTGTGACCACCCGCGGTAAGGGCAGCGGTCTCTTCGTCGTTCATCGCCATACGGGCGAAGGTTTCGCGTATCTGTTGACCGGTTTTCAGAGGGTCTGGTACGCCGTTAACACCTTCAGGGTTAACATAGATCAAGCCCATCTGAACAGCGGCCAAAGGATTTTCCATGGTTTCTGGCTTTTCAACGTCAGCGTAACGCTCGTCAGAAGGCGCCAACCACTCTTTCTCGTCACCCCAGTAGATGTCTTTTTCGGGGTGCCAGATATCTTCACGGCCAAAGGAGAAGCCGTAGGCAGGTAGGCCCATGGATTCATAGGCAACGGTACCGGCCAAAATCATCAGATCGGCCCAACTGATTTTGTTACCGTATTTTTTCTTGATCGGCCACAGCAGACGACGCGCTTTATCAAGGCTCACGTTATCGGGCCAGGAGTTGAGCGGTGCAAAACGTTGGCTGCCGGTACCGCCGCCACCACGGCCATCAGCCAGACGATAGGTGCCTGCTGAGTGCCATGCCATACGAATCATCAGACCACCGTAGTGTCCCCAATCGGCGGGCCACCAGGATTGGCTATCAGTCATTAGTGCATGGACGTCTTGCTTGAGAGCATCAAAATCAAGCTTTCTGACTTCTTCACGGTAGTCGAAATCAGCATCCATTGGATTCGTTTTGCTATCGTGCTGGTGCAACATATCCAGGTTTAGTGCTTCTGGCCACCAGTCTTTATTAGAGGTGCCAGTGGATGTGTTGCCACCGTGCATTACAGGACATTTACCACTCATAGTTCTCTCCCCTTATTGCCTTGTCTTGGTTGCTATTGTCTTGGTTATTTATTACCAAGCCAATGAACGGCTGGCGCCCTCACGATAATGTCGTCGCTCTGCTATTTGCGCAGAAGAAAGAACGCTCCACTTACTTGGTACTGTTTTAAAGCACATCCGTCATAGGCACAATTTACTTTTTATGACTGCGTTAATAGCTTTTAACCATCGCGCACCCTTTATCCACCTCATTTAGCAAACTCTTCGGTGTCGATATCGGCCTGCTGAGCATCGCTATAGCGCCCCCCAGCTACTTGGTCGGGTGTCATCATGGCATCCAACTGAGACAGCGTATTGGCATCAAGGTTAAGCGTTTCTGCCGCTAAATTTTCGCGCATGTGCTTAACAGAGCGCGTACCAGGGATAGGAATAATGTCTTCGCCTTGGGCTTTCAGCCACGCCAGCGCAAGCTGCCCCGGCGTAACACTTAAGGCTTTCGCCAGTGCGTTTAACTGTTCAAATAGTTTCAGATTATGGGGGTAATTTTCAGCACTAAAGCGTGGCATGTTCCGGCGCATATCACTCTCTTCAAGACGCTCAGGGTCTTGAAGGGTGCCGGTTAAGAAACCCCGCCCCAGGGGGCTGAAGGCGACAAGAGCCACGCTCATTTCTCGGCACGCCTCAAGCAGGGCAATTTCTGGATTACGCGTCCAGAGTGAGTATTCCGATTGCACCACTGCAATCGGGTATTCAGCCACCGCCCGGCGTAGCGTGGCTGCAGAAATTTCAGAGAGACCCACACCACCAATCTTGCCCTCTTCCACCAAGCGCCCCAGCGCCCCCACGCTCTCTTCAATAGGTACTTTGCGATCCAAGCGATGCAGATAGTAAAGATCTAAATGGTCAGTACGCAGTCGATCAAGGCTCGCCTCACACTGTTTGCGCAGGGTTTCCGGGCGGCCATCAATGACCCGCGTGCCTAATTCAGGGTCAATGGCCATACCGCATTTACTGGCAAGAAAAAGCTGGTGCCGCTTGCCTTCAAGTGCTTTGCCAACCACACGTTCATTGGCCGTAGCGCCATACAGAGTAGCGGTATCAAAGTGGCGATAGCCCATATCAAAAGCTTCATCCAGGGCACGCAGAGCTTCTTGTTCAGGCACGGGAGAACCGTAGCCATGGGAAAGGTTCATGCAGCCGAGGCCAATGACCGGGGATTTAACTGAAGTGAGGCGCTGAAAAAAACTCGTCATAGACATTCTCATCTTTTTTTAGATACCGTTTTATAACGTTTCACCGCCAAACTGCAACGCGGCTAAATGACGATAAAGCGCGCTGGTAGCGATCAACTCTGCGTGCGTGCCCGCCGCGACTAGCTTCCCGCCATCAAGTACTAGCAGGCGATCTGCAGCTATAACGGTGGCCAACCGGTGGGCAATGACAATGCTGGTACGCCCGACCATCAGCCTATCCAGCGCCTGCTGCACCAGCCGCTCGCTCTCGGCATCTAAGGCGCTGGTCGCTTCATCTAATAACAGCACGGCGGGGTTTTTCAACAGCGCCCGAGCGATCGCAAGCCGTTGGCGCTGACCGCCGGAAAGCTGCACGCCGCCGGGACCAAGGGGGGGTATCAAAGCCTTGGGGAAGCGCTTCGATAAAGTTCAGCGCGTTGGCATCCTGAGCAGCGATGCGCAGCCTCTCGCTACTCGCCTCGGGATCTCCATAGCGCAGGTTTTCAGCCACCGAACCGCTAAACAGCACCGGTTCTTGCGCCACCAGCCCCATGGTGCCGCGCAAGGCGGCAAGTTCCAGGCTACGGATATCAACCCCATCTAGGGTAATGCGCCCCTGGCTGGGGTCATAAAAGCGCAGCAGCAGTGCCAGCAACGTGCTTTTACCCGCCCCGGAAGGCCCCACCACGGCTACCCGTTCGCCGGGTTGTATATGCAGATCAAAGCCTTCAAGAGCTGGGATTTCCCTACCAGGATAGGTGAAGCTCACGTTCTCAAGGATAATTTCGCCCCGCGCAGGCGTGGCTACAGGGTGCGGGCTCAAAGGCGACTGGATGGCGGGCTGGGTGTCGAGCAACTCCAGCAGTCGCTCCGCCGCTCCCGCCGCCCGCTGAACATCCCCCGCGACTTCGGCCAGGGTCGCAATGGCCCCCGCCGCTAATACCGCGTAGAAAATAAACGCCGAGAGTTCGCCCGCACTCATGGTGCCCGCCAATACCGCCTGACCGCCCTGCCAGAGCATGATGCCCACCGCCGCAAACACCACCAGCATCGCCACGCCGGTCAGCCAGGCGCGCTGCTGGGTGCGCTCGACCGCGCTGTCAAAGGCCTGCTCGACCCGCTGCCCATAGTGGGTTTTATCCACCGCCTCGTGGGTAAAGGCCTGCAGCGTTTGAATACCGCTGAGCGCCTCTTCGGCATAGCGGCCAAGTTCGGCCACGCGGTCCTGACTGGTGCGGGAAAGCCGCCTTACTCGTCGGCCATACCAGATGATGGGTAGCAGCGTGGCCGGGATGCCCACCAGCACCATCGCCGAAAGCCACGGCTGGGTGATCAGCATCAGTACCACCGCTCCGATGAGCATGACCAAGTTGCGCAACGCCAGGGATACTGATGAGCCAAACAAGCTTTGTAAAACGCTGGTATCTGCGGTTAACCGCGAAGCGATCTCTCCCGCGGCACGCCCTTCGCTGGCGCTTTCAAAAAAGCTCGGTTCAAGGGTAAGTAAATGATCAAACACGCGCTGTCGCAGGTCGGCGGCCAAACGTTCGCCAATCCAGGTCACTTGGTAGTAGCGCAACGCAGAAGCCATCGCCAGCACCGTCACTACCGCTAGCATCAAACCCAGCATTTGCGCCAACGCCTGCTCATCTGCCGCTAAAAAACCGCGATCAATCACCAGCCTAAGTCCATTACCCAGTAATAGTACGCTGCCCGAGGCCATTAAAAGCGCAAAGCCCGCTAATACTAAACGTAGTCGATAAGGGCGCAGCAGCCCCAGCAAGCGCAGTAGCACACGAGGGTTAGCGCGTTGATTCATGGTCATAAGTGCTCAATAACATGAGGAGGTTATCGACCATAGCAGGAGTGGGTTTGCAAAGCATGAAAAAGCCCGCGGTCTCTCGCGGGCTATCTGTTTAGTGAGGAGTGTGAAGGCTACTCCACTAGTGGCAACAGCGTGGTTAGGCTATCCCGCGCATCGCCGTAGAACATCCGCGTGTTGTCTTTGAAGAACAGCGGGTTTTCGATACCAGAGTAGCCAGTGCCCTGGCCGCGCTTGCAAACAAACACCTGCTTGGCTTCCCACACCTTCAACACCGGCATACCCGCGATGGGGCTATTGGGATCCTCTTCAGCAGCGGGGTTCACGATATCGTTGGAGCCAATCACGATCACCACGTCGGTAGTCGGGAAATCGTCGTTGATTTCATCCATCTCCAGCACGATGTCATAAGGCACCTTGGCCTCCGCCAGCAGCACGTTCATATGCCCCGGCAAGCGACCCGCCACCGGGTGAATAGCAAAACGCACGGTTTTACCCGCAGCGCGCAGCTTGCGCACCAGATCGCTCACTGCACCTTGTGCCTGGGCCACCGCCATGCCGTAACCCGGCACTATGATGACGCTGTCGGCATCGTTTAAAGCGCTCGCCACCCCACCAGCATCAATGGCGACCTGCTCGCCTTCGATTTCCGCCGCTGGCCCAGTGCTTCCGCCAAAGCCGCCCAAAATCACATTGACGAAGTTACGGTTCATCGCCTTACACATGATGTAAGAGAGAATCGCACCCGATGAACCCACCAGCGCGCCGGTGACAATCAGCAGATCGTTGGAGAGGGTAAAGCCGATAGCGGCGGCGGCCCAGCCGGAGTAGCTGTTGAGCATCGACACCACCACCGGCATATCCGCACCGCCAATGCCCATAATCAAGTGGTAACCGATAAAGAACGCTAACGCCGCTAGTACGATTAGTGTCCAGAACCCTGCACCATTGAGGTACATAATCGCTAATAGCAGCGACACAGCCGCCGCTCCAGCGTTCAGCATATGCCCACCGGGCAGTTGGCGAGGTTTACCATCGACTTTGCCCGCCAGCTTACCAAACGCTATTACCGAACCGGTGAAGGTCACCGCACCAATAAAGATGGCAAAGACCACTTCGATTTGCAGAAAGGTAAGTTCATCCGGTGCCTTGGTGGCGACCAGTGCGGCAAACGCAGAGAACTCCTGTATAACGCCATCAGCGGCCTGGGCTGCCATCACCCGGCGGCGCTCTAAGTCTGCACTCCAGGCCACAAACACCGCTGCTAAGCCGACAAAGCTATGCAGGGCTGCCACGAGCTGCGGCATTTCGGTCATTTCGACCTTGCCCGCCACATAGACCCCGATGCCTGCACCGATCACCATCATCGGGATTAGCCACCAGTAACCACCAATGCCCGGTCCTAAGGAGGTGAAGAACACGGCCACCGCCATACCGACAATACCGTACCAAACGGCCCGTTTGGCTTTCTCTTGGTTGCTTAACCCGCCTAGCGACAGAATAAACAGCACACTTGCCGCGATTGCTGCGGCAGATACGAATCCTTGACCTAACATATCGTCTCTCCGCCGCTTAAGATTTTTGGAACATGGCCAGCATCCGGCGTGTCACCAGGAAGCCACCCACGATATTGATTGATGCGATAAGTACCGAGATCGCCGCCAGCACGCCGACCACTGCGCTGCCAGAACCGATCTGTAAAATCGCCCCCAAAATAATGATGCCGGAAATCGCGTTAGTAACCGCCATCAGCGGTGTATGCAGCGAGTGGCTGACGTTCCAAATCACCTGGAAGCCGATAAAACAGGCCAGCACGAAGACAATAAAGTGCTGCATAAACGACACAGGTGCCACCTGACCCAACAGCAGCATTAATGCGCCGCCTATCGCTAGCAGGCCAACCTGGCGCTTGGTTTGCGCTTTAAAGGTGGCTAGCTCAGTGGCTTTTTTCTCCTCTGGGGAGGGTGCTTTTTCTTTCTTCTTCGGCTTAGCGGCTGCAATCGCTTTTACTTTGGGCGGTGGCGGCGGGAAAGTAATTTCACCTTGGTGGGCCACAGTGGCGCCACGAATGACGTCGTCTTCCATATTATGGTTGATCACACCCTCTTTCTGAGGCGTCAGATCAGTCAACATATGACGAATATTGGTGGCATAGAGCAGCGACGCTTGGGTGGCCATGCGCGAGGGGAAATCGGTATAGCCGATCACTACCACGCCATTATCGGACACTACCCGCTCATCGGGCTTGGTCAGATCGCAGTTACCGCCCTTTTCGGCGGCCAAATCAATAATCACCGAGCCGGGCTTCATGAGCGCGACCATATCTTCCAGCCACAGTTTGGGCGCAGGGCGGCCAGGGATCAAAGCGGTGGTAATCACGATATCCACATCGGGCGCCTGCGCACGGAAGCACTCAAGCTGCTTCTCACGAAACTCAGGGCTTGAAGGCGAGGCATAGCCACCGCTTTCAGAACCATCCTGACTATCTTCAAAATCGAGAAACAGGAACTCCGCCCCCATCGACTCGATCTGCTCAGAGACTTCAGGGCGAACGTCAAAAGCACGCACTACGGCGCCTAGGCTGGTGGCAGTACCGATCGCCGCCAGGCCCGCCACGCCGGCACCAATCACCAGCACCTTGGCGGGGGGCACTTTACCTGCAGCGGTGACCTGACCAGTAAAGAAACGACCAAAGTTGTTACCCGCTTCAATCACCGCGCGGTAGCCGGCGATATTGGCCATGGAGGAGAGCGCGTCCATCTTCTGGGCTCGGGAAATACGCGGCACCATATCCATCGCGATAACGGTCGCGCCCTGGGCTTTGCACTTCTCCAGCAGCGCTTCGTTTTGGGCGGGCCAGAAGAACGCGATCAGTGTTTGGCCTTCACGTAGCCGCGCCGCCTCTTCCTCCGAAGGCTCGCGGACTTTAATCACCACCTCAGCGTCGCGCCACAGCGCATCGGCGCTATCCACCACGGTAACGCCTGCATCACGATAAGTGTCGTCATTAAAGCCCGCCGCAAGACCAGCGCCTGTTTCAATCAGGCACTCATGGCCCAGTTTCTGAATCTGCTTTGCGCTCTCAGGGGTTAGCGCGACGCGCGCTTCCCCCCGAGCACTCTCTTTTGGAGCGCCTATCTTCATTCTTGTTCTCTCCTTATTAATCCACCAACAGTGCCACGGCTAAGCTATTGGGCACTGCGCATTTTACGACGTTAGTCATAACACCTTTTAGCAGTCTAGGATCTAACGGGGTAGCTGCCAGATACTATTCAACCTTTGATTCAACTGGGTTGTTTAACTACAACCTGAATCCGTGAAGCCGGCGCCGACACTTTCCCTATCACCGCCAGCGAGCACTTTTTGATCCTTCGCCCCGTGCAAGTTGGCTTTCGCAAGCCCGTTATTGCCAAAACCCACCGTGCTGATCAGTGCTGACGGCCCGTTTTGTCATGCCTTTCCACCCGCCAGGCACGACATATCTGGCGATCGCGTGTCGCTTGGAACTGCTTGTGGATAGAGTGTC